>RFNU01000085.1 GCA_009927065.1 bacterium
GAGTCTTCTAAAATAGGAATAGTTGGAGTCGGAGAGAGTTCAACAGAACATTGGGCAGAATTTTGTAAATTTGTTGGTATACCCCAACTTGCTTCTATTTTGGAATGTAACGCAACTTTTAAGATTGGTGTATATTTTGAAAATTGGTCGGATCAAGACTTTATGCACAGTATTATAGGACCATACAATAGTCTGAACGAAGATTATTATTACATATATGCACATATAATTGCAAATAATTATTCCCCAGCAACATTACAACCACATAAAGCTTGGAAAAATGAAATTGGACTTTACGGTCTTTCTGATATCAATCATTCTCCAACAAATCAATTTCATTTTGATACTTTTTCTTTAAATGAATTTTTACATAGAGAGTGTGTAAAAAGAAACATTGATATTGTTATTGCCGACATTGATACTGTAATATTAGATGACAATACTGATGAAATTTTATCTGTAAAATCTGAAGAAAAAGAATATTTTGCAGATTTTTACATTGATTGTACCGGATTTTCTAGACTCCTTTTAAATGATGTTTATAATATCAAATGGGTATCATATTCCCAATATTTTCCAGTCAATAGTGCAATATCTTTTGCTACAGATGAAATGGTGGAATATAATAAGTATACAAAATCAACTGCAAGAAATGCTGGTTGGTCTTGGACAATTCCAACACAAACAAGAACAGGAAATGGATATGTTTATTGTGATAAATTTATCAGTAAGCAAGAAGCTCTTGAAGAAATGCAAATTGCATATGGGCAAAAACTAGAAATTTTAAAATCTTTTAAATTTGATCCAGGAAGACTAGAAAAATCATGGCATAAAAATTGTTTTGCTGTTGGATTATCGCAAAGTTTTGTCGAACCTTTAGAGGCAACTTCTATTGGTAGTGTTATTCAGCAAACATTTTGCTTTATGAATTTTTTGCCATCATATGATATTGATACTTGTAATGAAAAAATAAATGAAATATTTGATAACATTGTTGATTATGTTCAGGCACATTACTTAGTTAAAAGAGAAGATACGCCGTTTTGGAGAGAAGTTAAATATAATCTTAAACTTACAGAAAATTTAAAAAAATATTTAAAAATGTGGAAAAATAGACTTCCGAAACCAACAGATGTTCATTGTTCTTGGAAAATGTTTGGAGCAATTAATTATATTCCAATTTTATATGGTTTGGGTTGGTTTGATATTGAACAAATTAAGAATGAATATGATAATGTTAGGAATGACGATGAAGTAAATATTTTAATGAATACAATGGACAATCATACTTTTTGGATTAGCCACAAAAAAGCAATAAAAATGTTAATTGATGGTTATTATAAAATAAAAAATTAAAATCATCAAATATTAGTCTTGACGTTCTCTCTTTTTTTGTCTATACTTATAACGAGATATTTAAACTTATGAACCGAGATAAACTTAAAATCATCCTTAAAAATCTTGAACTTCTAACTAAATCACTCAAAGAAGAAGTATATGCTGATATCTCTGCATATGAATATAAAGAAATTTCTTCACATATAGGAGAATTGAACGATTATGATGAAATTTTTGAAGATGATGACTGATGAGATATAAAGAAACAATTCGTCTCATTAAAAAAGCACTTAAAACTCCAGAATTATACTCTGAAAAAGAGATTCTTTATATGAGAAAATCATTGGATAGTGCCTTACTCAATCTTGCTCGCAAAAAAACTATTAAAAAACAAAAAGGATTTGGATTTTCAAATGAAACCTAATGTTAAACTTATTTCTATAACCCCAAATGCAGAAAAGACAATGGCTTATATTGCCAGAGTCTCAAATCCTGCTAATCAAAAAAACGAAAACTATTCTAAATTACTTGGTTATTGCATCAAGCATAATCATTGGAGTGTCTTTGAACAGGCACATATGACACTTGAGATTGAAACAAATCGTGGTATTGCTGCTCAAATACTACGACATAGAAGTTTTACCTTTCAAGAGTTCTCACAACGTTATGCTGATACAAATCTTTTAGCAGAAGAAATACCATTACCAGAACTTCGTAGACAAGATACTAAAAATCGTCAAAATTCTATTAATGATATTGATGAAGAGAAAGTAATCGAAATGAATAAGATGATACGTCATTTGTTTATTGACGCACAAGACACTTACAACTATCTTTTGGAGCAAGAAGTAGCAAAAGAATGCGCAAGGTTTGTACTGCCTCTGGCAACTCCTACACGTCTTTATATGACTGGTAGTTGCCGTTCTTGGATACATTATATCAATCTTCGTTCAGCACACGGAACTCAAAAAGAACATATGGATATTGTAGAAGCAGTTCGTTGTATTTTTATCTGTCAGTTTCCAGGTGTTGCTGGTGCATTGGAATGGGTGAAATCTCCTGAATGCCCTGAATGCCACGATGCACCTTCTATTACACTAGAATAAATACTCACATACAAAATGGAGAAATGAATTGGCAATTTATCCGATTATTCATAAAGAAACCGGTGAGACTAAAGTAATTGAAATGAGTGTTCATGACATTACTGAATGGTATCAAAATAATCCAGAGTGGAAAAGAGATTGGCCTTCTGGGTGTGCAAGTTCAGTAGAGTTAGGTGAAGTTTATGATAGATTGAAAAAAACTAAACCAGGATGGAATGAAGTGCTTTCTCGTGCATCAAAAGTGCCAGGATCAAGAGTAAAACCTATCTAAAAATATGACAAGAAAAAGAAGGAGTGATGGAAATCAACCCCCTGCGGTTGGATTAATGTCTAAGTTGTCTAAAAGAAAAAAACCAATCAATTCAGAATTACTTTTAAATATTGAACCACTTACAGAAAATCAAAGAAAT
>RFNU01000132.1 GCA_009927065.1 bacterium
TGATCTTACCCCGATTCTGTAGACACAAATCTATGCGACTAAAGAGTTTGTTGCTCAAAAGTAAAAGGTGCAAGATATCCTATCGAAGAATGTCTGCGAACCCGATTATAATAGGCTTCAATGTATTTGAATATACTTGATTTTGCTTCTTCCAAGCTTGTGTAGCGTTCATGATGAACCAATTCAACCTTAAGTGTGTGAAAAAAACTCTCTGCAACGCTGTTATCCCAGCAATTTCCTTTACGACTCATGCTGATTGTACAGTGATATAAATTGAGAATATTTTGAAAATCATGAGCACAATATTGAGACCCTCGATCTGCATGAAAAAGTATTTCTTGAGGAGAGTTTCTTTTTTGCAAAGCCATAAAAAGTGCATCAATCACAAGTTGTTGAGTCATAGTAGATTGCATAGACCAGCCAATAACTGCCCTGAAAAATACATCAATCACAACAGTAAGATAAAACCATCCTGCCGTTGTGGGAATATAGGTAATAGCTGCAACATATTTTTGATTGACAGCAGTAGCAGTAACATCACGATTTAAAACATTGTCAGCAATTCTATCCGCGAGAGCCTTATCTTGCTGAGAAGATGGTTTAAACCGCTTCTTATTTTGAGTCTGTAAATTTAAGGCTTTCATGCGTCGAGCTATTCTGTTTTGAGAACATATCACACCCTGGGCTTTGAGTTCATAAGTTAATCGCGGTGCACCATAACGTTTCTTATGGGCATAAAATGTTTTTTGTCATTCTTTATCCAGCTGCTCATTTGCTCACTCTCTAGAGCTTTTGGGATGATTAAGCCATGCGTAATAACCACTACGATGCACCTGAAAAACTCGACACATCAGCTGAATATTAAAATGCGCTTGATGTTCTAACATAAAAGCATACTTTATTTGAGGTGCTGAGCAAAGTATGCCGCGGCCTTTTTTAATAAGGCTGCTTCCTCTTGAGCTTGACCTAACGCTTTAGCTCAACGTTTATTTTCTTCAAGAAGTGCTTTTGAGCTGATCAGATTATCGGTTTTGAAGTCTGGAGATGATGGTTTTTTAACTTTTTCTAACCAACCATACAGCGTACCCAGAGGAATATCGAGATTCTTAGCGACCTGAGCATACGAAACAGATTTCATGGCAAGTTTTATAGCTTCTTCTTTAAACTCTTTTGTGTATACTCTTTGTTTTTTTGAATTATTCATCTTAATATCCTGATTTATATATTTTAATTATACATAGATCAGTGTCTATTAAAATGGGGTAAGATCAAACACCTTTGGCTGACAACTCCGTAAAAACATCTAAAAAAAACGATCGAGAACAAAAGCTTAAACAAAGAGCAGGGCGTGCTTGACCTTCCCTTCAACGAAAAGGATTGCGCATGTCTTTTGTTCAATCCCTCATTTGTTCAATCCCTCACGAGAATTTTCTTGAGGTATTGAGTGGGGAGATCTAGTCACAAGATGCAAAACTATCATAACGTTGGTTTATGATGAGATTCTTTTTGAGTTGAAGTTTTTTTAGGAAAACCCAGACCAACTTTTTCTAGTTGTTGAGAGAAAAGCTGACCAGCCTTGTAGAGTGAATGTGTAATTTTGGCTTTTGTACTGCCCCACTCTTTTAATATATCATTTTGAACCTCTATTTCTTTTTGAAGTAAGACTAACTGTTCTCTTTGAGGATGCCTTATGTCGCGTGTCTTTAATAAACCTTCTATTGTTTTTTTTATCCTCTTAGTATTCTTTTTTAATGTGTGATACTGTTGACTACCAAGTGATTCTACTCGTTTCTCGATACATCCATCATGGATAATCGCGTCAGTATCCTTTCCCATTATCTTCAAAAAGTCCGAACCTAGATTGAGAATTTTAGAACGCTCAAGGAAATTAACTGCTTTATCGATTTCACCTCTGATTTTAAGGACATTACGTGCATCCATGATCAAAGAATCAGTTGTTAAAAATACTCCTGGCTCTTGTTTTATTAAATCTGGTGGTATTGTTTTTTTGAAAGAGTCATGAAAAGTTTCCATTGCTTCTAATTGTTCTGTAAGTGCAACATCTTCTGTCTCCACAATGGATTGTAAAAAGCTATTGTACTTATGCTGGATCTCACGCTTATGTTTTATTAATTCAATGACCAAATTAAACTCTTCATAATCTTTTGGGGTGAGCATAGATCGTGCTATTGAAAAAATTTTATTAATTTTATCCACATCCAAATCTTTTTTAATCAGTTCAGCCTCAAGCTTTCTGATTAAGGGTGTCTGCAAATCATTTTCTTTTATTTTTTCAACATCAATGAAATCGCTAAACGTCTCTTCTATCTCAGAGAGCTTTAATAGATATTCACTGACTGTCGATCCAAAAAGCTTATCAGTAGTATCTGGATGATCTATAAGATCGCTTATTTTTTGAGCGAGAGAAGATAAATATTTTTGTTCTGCAGATAGTTTTTCAAGAGTTTCTAGCTGGCTTATTTTACTTTTATAATATTCATTATGTTGTGGAGTGAGCAAAGATCCTGCTATTGATAAAATTTTATTAATTTTTTCAATAGCAGGATATTCTTTATTCAGTTCAGCATCAAGCTTTCTGATTAAGAGTGTCTGCAAATCATTTTCTTTGATTTTTTTAACATCTAAATCTCTAACCTTGTTTTTTATAACAGATAGTTTTAAATCATATTCACTTATATTCTTTTCAAACATCTTAGGAGTCATCTTGGGATCATCTATGAGATCGCGTATTTTTTCTTTTTCTGCATATAGTGTTTGAAAATCTGAAAAATTGCTTTTATTCCATGCACGATGACCTAAGGTTTCGACTCGACACAATAAGCCCCCCACGATATCGATTTTTTCTTGTTTTTCTTTTTCTTTATCAGATTTTTTTTGCGCAGCTTGCTTAGAAAAGAGTATTTTTTTAGTCTTAGTTTTAAAGGAGTCATCGAGAAATTTTTGATACTGGCAAAACAGATTATATTGGCTCTGTGGCCTTTTAAACTCATCACTATCTAATATTTTGTTAAAATCACTATGGTAATTATCTCTATAACTGGAGAAACTGGACAATAACTCATACCGTTCCTTATGAGATAACTTCAAAGTCTCTTGAGCAGTGTCCACAAAGATCATATACATCGAGTACACATCCAGCATGGATCGGCACCGAACAAAAAGTCGATCGTCTGCTAAAGAAAGAGTATCTTGTCCTTGAGTTAAATGCTCACCAAATTTTACCGAAAGAGTCTGTAGCGCTTCGTTTAAGCCAAGGCAAGAAGAGTTAAGACTGTCTATTGATTTTTGAATGAGATCCTTATCCTCTACAAACCTTTTTTCAACATGTTGCCTTTCCTTATTCATTTTTAACTCAGACATCATTGAAGAAAATTCCTGTTTTTCCTCATATGAATCTTGAATAACTTTTTCTGTAGCATTGACGAATTGAGTTATTTTTTGAATAGCGCTTAACAGATCGGTGATTGCTTTTATATCAGCATCAATAGAATGCGTTTTATCTTTAGAAAATGTGCCCTTATCTATATAAACCTCTAACTGGTCATTAATTTTTTCACTGATCGGTGCAATCAGACCTTGTATAGCTTCGATTGGAGTTGGAGTTGAAAAGTCCTTGCTTAAAATATCAGCCCATAGCGATGAGTTCGCTGCAGAAGGGGTAGATGGAAATTGTAATTTATCAGCAAACTTTTCTAAATCAGCTTGAAGAGCTCTACATGCTTCATCTTTAAGCGCGTCTGATGCTGATATGAATGACCTACAGTTTGATAGTCTTAACTCTTCTGAAGAAGACTCCTTTAAAGTATCAAAAGCAGTCTTTTTTGCTTGCTGATACTCTTTTCGTAAGCTAACTAATAAGTCTTCATTGTTTGGCATCACTCTATCCTTTTGACTCATCATAGTATATTCAAATGATAGCTGAATAAAATAAAGAGATGCGCGCCTACACCCTTTTTGGCAAGAATATTTTATTTTTTCTGTTTCAAATCAAGATGTTGAGACCAATCATGCCGCTCATGATCTTCATGATGAATATAAAGACGTGTTGTTTCATCTTTGCTATGCCGATGATGTGCTTTAATAAATTCAAAAGGTATATCAGCTTGAGCTTGCATACTAGCTGAAAAGTGTCGTAGCCAATGGGGTGAAAAACGTTTAAATTTTTCCTGCAACGATCGATTATCGGTCTGCTCTGCAGCAAAAAGAGCAACCTCTTTTAAAATCAAATGAATAGAACGCTCTGTAACTCCCTCTTGAAGAACAGGGGTATTATTTTTATTGAGTTTACAGATTAACGGATCGGCCGTAAGTCTATCACGATTAAGCTCGCATAATCCTAAGGATTGGCGATAATTATTGATCACAACCAAACACTGATTATTGACCGGAACACGGGCTAACTTTTTGCCTTTACCTAAAATGGTTAACCACCATTTTCCATCCATATTCAAAAAGTCAGTCCAATGATGACTGACTAATTCGCCAACACGCAGACCTAAATAAGCGAGAAAATAAAAGATAAAATAAGATCGTTCAATCCATGCCGGAGCTTTTAATTGTCGTTGATGCATCAGTTCAATTGCTTGAATGAGTAAATGAAATTCTTCTTTAGATAACATACGTTCAACAATATCTATTTTACGCGACTCAACATCAAACTTCTCGACAAGACGCTGTTTTATTAAAGAAAAAGGATTGCTGGACAAATATTGAGCATTAAGTAAGTAAGTAAACATGCCATTTAGAATAGTCATTGCCGCTTGAATCGAACGCAATTTCAACGGACCTGAAAAGGGCATCCATTGAGCTTTTTTCCTGCTATTACGACGATCGCCTAAAGGGGCACACCAAAACTCAGCGGGCTGTGGATCCATCAAAAAAACTCTATAATCATGAATATGTTGTTTACGTGCTTCGTTTAATGTTATTTTTTGAGCAACATAAAGCCAATATAAAAATCTTAAACTTTCTTTTTCATAAGCTCTATACGTGTGAATTGACAATCGAAATTCTTCAAGCCAACGACTAATTGCTGTTATATCATCATGAGCATTAAGTAAATTATTTTTCTGAATAACATGATTATCAGCTAATGTTAATAAATGCTCATGAACCAGTGATGATACAGTGACAAGTGCAGTCATAGAGAAAAGTCTTTTGATGGGCATGCTCTTAGGGAAAATTCTAATCCTGAGAACCATCATTGTAAAGTGAGATCGTTACTATAATTAGGATGTGATTAAAAAAATGGAAATAATTATGACCTGCAATAATTCATCATCAGGCTCTTATGAGCTCCTTCAAGAGCGTTTAGTTCATCTGATAGGACACATGTATGTTCTTCGTTATCACATACAACTTGCTCATTGGCATACACATGGGCCGTGGTTTATCAGTTGGCATGAAATGTTTGGAGATCAATACGATCAACTGGATGACATGATCGATGGCCTGGCAGAGCATGTACGTTATCGTCATGGAAGATTACCATCCACTCTCTTGGCGGCCATTAAAGATAACAATGAAATTGCCTTTCCTGATGATTGTGGTCGACTTATTATTAATCACTTAAAACACATGACAAAAAAACTGCTCAGTCATTACGAACAGCTGATGAAGATTTGTGCTGAACACGATAGTCAAACAACCTTAGATATACTTATTGAACAAGCCCGCTTTTTAGAAAAAATAGTTTGGTTCTACTGCTCCTCATCAGTATCAGAGTGTTGTCACTGCAATTGTCACTCTAGCAATCAAAAAAATAGCTGCAACTCTTGCTGTCCGGAGAAACATGACCACCATCATGATCATCATTGTCAGGATCATCATAAAACAAAAAGTTGTAAGCATCATCCTGAATCTCTGTGTGAGCAGGAAAAATCTGATTGTGCTAAAGACAAAAATAACAACCACCCCCTCTAATCCCATTAAAAAACATTGTTTTGTTTTTTGTGAAAAAATTAATGATCTCGCTGGTATAAGCTGGTGAGATCTGGTTTTAACTATTTTTCAAATGGTTGCATCTGAGTTTAGATCTGTTAAGATGGGTATTCAATGATTGTACGTTATTGTACTCATTAATAAATTCTACCGTTATAGTTGGAAAAATATGGATCTTGCACCTTGTTCTTTTTTATCTGTACTGCCGAGTTTTATCACCATTATTCTTGCATTTTATACAAGACAAGTTTTACTTGCTTTATTTGCAGGCATTTTGACCGGTGGAATAGTGCTCTTTTTGCAAACAGGTGATTGGGCAACATTAAATATTATTCGAACTTTTATTGTTCCCGCACTGAGCTCTCAATCGTATGCAATTATTACTCTTATTTATTTATGGTGTGTAGGTGGCATATTAGGTATTTGGGCCAAAACAGGTAATGCTGAATATTTTGCGCAACAACTTGGAAAAAAGATTGCTAAAGGAAGGCGTTCGGCTTTATTTCTTGCATGGTTACTTGGGGTGATTTTCCATCAAGGTGGTACAATTTCTACAATTTTAACAGGTACTACTGTAAAACCTGTAGCCGATCATTACAAAGTCTCACATGAAGAACTATCCTATGTAGTCGACTCGACGGGATCGCCCATAGCCGGCCTTATTCCTTTTAATCCCTGGCCTTTATATATTAGTGGATTAATTATTGGGACAACCCCTCTTTTTGAGACATTAACGGATTGCTATAAGTATTATATAGCCTCTATTGTTTTTAATTTTTATTGTATTATCGCTGTGACTTTTACCTTGTTGTTTTCATTAGATCTGATGCCATGGGTTGGCACAAAAATGCAACAAGCTATTAATAGAAGCAAAAAATATAAGCTTCTTGATGACCCTAAATCACAGCCTTTGGTATGTCTGCAAGCAACACCTGATTGTCATGAGGGATTTCAACCTAATATATTAGGATTTATTATTCCGATCATTATCTTACTCTCTATTTCAATTATTCCATTTTTTGCATGGCAACTGGGATGGATTGCTCAAGAATACGCGGTGATGACTAATGAAGCCTTTTTATTAGCAACAGTTGCTGCTTGTCTTATTGCTTATGGACAAGGTCTGCCATTGCAAGCGATTATGGAGGGATTTATTGCTGGATGCCAAGAAATGACTGCTGGTGCTATTATTTTAGGTTTAGCCATGACGTTAGCTGAAGTAGCGCAAAAAGTCCATACAGCCGATTACCTGATTACTTTAATTTCGCCTAATATTCCCATAGTACTACTCCCTGTGATCTTAACCGTACTCTGTATGATTGTTACTTTTTCTACCGGAACATCCTTTGGAACGTTTGCGGTCGTACTACCTGTGGCTATGCCCCTAGCCTATTGCCTTAACCCTGCTCCAACTTTTACAAAAATCTGTTTCGGAGCAGTCATGGGCGGAACAATTTTTGGCGATCAGTGTTCTCCGATTTCAGACACGACAATCTTGTCAAGTTTATTTTCGGGCTGTGATTTAATGGATCATGTTAAGTCTCAACTACCACTCTCATTATTAGCTATATTTCTTTCTATTGTTTTATCTTCATTATGCACACTCTTTTTGCTTTGAGCTTTAAAAAAACATCATTTTTGTTTTAATAGTGTTTTTAGCTTATTCTGATCAAAACAACCTATTAGCAATAATAAATGGAGTTAATAGTTAAAGCAGTATTTTTTTTACTTGCGAGTTATTTAACGACTAACTCTATACCCCATATTTTAGAATTTTGTTCAAATATGCTTCAACATGTCTTGAATCTTATTCAGCTCACCGCTCATTTTACCTTAATTATTTTTGTGGATTGGCTTGATCTGTTTGCTCAAGAAATGCTTATTATTAACGAAACACCTCAACCTTTAGCAAAAAAATATGCTCTCTCACTTTTATCTTTTACTAAAAACGTCACTATCAATTTTTTATTTTATCGAGAACAAGAACCATTGATCGGCACTGAATACTATCATAGCTTATACACTGATAACAAAAAGATCTTTCTTCCTTCTTCACAATATCCTGTGATCATTCTTGGTTATTATCTTTATCATCTAGCTCAATTAATAAAAAACGTACTAAAAGATATTTTCCATTGTTTATTCAAAATGTTGCAAGTTGTTTGTAAAGATATTATGGCTTTATTTATAGACAAAGACTCAAATGATTCTACAAAAAGAAATTATTTTATTAGAAGAAAAGTGATTTATCATATTGTTTCTAAAAATAAAAAAGATGATTATGAAACAACTCAACAACCGCCTGACAATAAATCACAGCAACCTCTTTCGCGCGATACATCTCTGCCTTCTTCAGTACAGCAAAACGCTCAGCGTCAAGACCATCTCTGTAACCTTGTCTTGGCATATACAGCTAGCGGAAGCAAACGGTAGGATAAGCGATACCTAAATAACGCGCCTATTTCTTATTGTTCGTCAGGATGATATCAATACTCATTGACTCTGTAATATACCAGCCAAGATATGATCAATCTTGTTTTTCACAGATGCTATTGATTTGTATTAATTGGAGAATATATTCATAGGCAAGATTGTACGGTTTTTCTAGATTAAGACACCAGCGCCATAAATCCTGATCTTCTTCATCTAAAAAATTTGTATAGATTTTTTTTTGCTCTTGATTCAGCTGGTTGTAATAAGAATCAACAAATCTTTCTAACAATAAATCTAATTCTTTCATGCCTCGTCTTGAACGCCAACGCATGAGTGCTTTTATTTTACTATCATCAAAATGCGTTATATCATACGCATCTATTAACTGAGGCATGTGAGAATCCATTTATTCACTCCCTTTTCATTTCATTTTATTGACTCAAAACAGTCTGTCAAGATAACAACTTACGACTAAATATATTGATTTATTTCAGTGAATTATAATCAATTAATACCAATAAGTGAAAATATTTAAACACTCTATAATCTAACACGACTCTTTGACAGTATAAGGCAACTGTCAGATTACGTTTAAGGCAGTACAGCTCACACTTTCTGATGCATGATTGATCTCTCTATAGGCTTTTCCTTGCATCATCATTATT
>RFNU01000120.1 GCA_009927065.1 bacterium
AAATTCTTCAATCTTATGCGGGATATGAAGATGGTGCAGAACAGACGGTGATTGTAATGAATAATCCTCAAATGGTTCCAATACCAATTCCAACAGGAAATTCTGGTTCAATTGGTGGTATGAGTCGTTCATCTAGTATAGATACAACATATGATATTCAATATGCAAATGCATAACAGACATTAATTAAATGGCATCAGAAAAAACTGTATTAAGACAAGTCAGAGAAGTTAATATTGCTCAATGTATTATTGAGTCAAATACTGGTGGTGATCAAAAAGATATTGTAGATTTAATTACGGATATTTATTATTACGAAAGTATTCTTGAACCATCAATTCGCACAAATATCATTTATGTAGATACCGGAAAAACAATTCAAAAAGGTCAAATCACACAAACATTAATTGAAGGACTTCCACTTCAGGGAACAGAATCAGTTAAAATCAAAATCTCCGATGGTAATGATGTCAAACTTGAGTTTGAGCAGTTTGTAACTCAAATTGTTCCGGTTGGACAAGACACAACAAAATCTGTGGTAACTCTTGATTTGGTTTCGGAAGAAGGAATTATAAATTATAAAACAAAGATAAATCAAAGATTTGATGGTAAAATTTCAGAACACGTCAAAAAAATTTTAACAGATAAAAAATATTTGGGAACAGAAAAGAAATTGGATATTGAGGTAACAGAAAATACTTATAATTTTATTGGAAATCAAAAAAGACCTTTTTACTCTATTTTATGGTTAGCAAAAAAATCAATTCCATCTCTTCAGGGAGCAAAACAAAATACTGCAGGATATTTCTTCTATGAGACTTCAGAGGGATTTAAATTTAAATCTATTGATTCTTTATTAAGTCAAGAAAAAAAGAAATCTTTCATTTATAATCAAACTCCAGACAGTGTGGGTGAAAATCTTCCCTCTGGTTATTCTGCAAAAATTTTAGAACATAGTGTTGATGATGTAAGTGGTGATATTCAATCAAAATTGCAAATGGGAACTTATTCAACAAGAACAATTCTTTTTGACCCTTTTAATTGTTATTATGAGGTCATCACCAAAGAGTCTGAGGAAACAGAAAAAAATCTTAAACTTGCAGGAAAAAATCTTCCAAAACTCAATCCAAGATTTATTCGTGAGGGTCAAAAACAAGAATACTCAAGAACTCAATATATGTTAGTTGATAAAGGAACTTTACCCACAGGAGATACGAAACAACAAATTATAAAATCTACAGAACCAAATTTTGATCCAAAAAATATTTTAAATCAGTCTGTAATGAGATATAATCAAATGTTCAATACCAAGACAAACATTACGATTACTGCAGATTTTAGTTTACACGCAGGAGATATAATTTTTATAGACTCTCCAGAACTTTCAAATAAGAATACTCAAGAACTTAATAAACAATTTGGTGGTAAGTATTTGATTGCCGATCTCTGTCACTATATTAATGTATTAAAGGGTGGATATACAAAATTAACCTTGGTTCGTGATTCACTTGGTAAAACCGGATCTTTCACAAATGATTGATTTTAATATGTTAAATAGTCATAATCAAAAAATTATATCTATGAGAATCAAATGAACGAAGGAACATTATTTAACTCTGGATTTTTAGGAGCAAGTTTTAATTGGTGGATCGGACAGATTGCCGATGATTCTTATTGGAGAGATAATATT
>RFNU01000215.1 GCA_009927065.1 bacterium
TATACACAGCTCAGTGTCTATTAAAACGGAGTAAGATCACAGTGGTGGGAGTTGTCACACGCTACGATACTGATCTTTACCGATACGAACGCTTGCTTCTTGAGCCGCTGTAGCACCTGTGATATTCCCTTGAGGTAAAAAACCAACCAAAAGTGTCACAAAACCGATTAACAGTAAAGCTAACAACCCCATAGATTTAAAAGATTTATTGATATTATGTCCTGAAAAAGCACCAGGATTACTCTTAATTGATTGATATGTTAAATACGCAAAAAAAGCTAAAAAACTTAAACCAATCAATTGTTGCCAAAAACCAACTTCCATCATAAAGACTCCACTAAAAGACAAATAATATTATTTATGTTCATACTCAGGCAAGACCTGTTAGAATGTCAAGAGATGAATATCAAGAGTGATATTAGAAGATGAGTTACACTTTAGGAATAGTTGGAGCTACAGGATTAGTAGGCAGAGCATTAATAGCCCAATTGCAAACAAAATTTTTAGAGTCAACGTGTTATTTTTTCGCATCCGATCGTTCCTTAGGACAGAATATTGTTTTTCGTGATGCCGATCATAAAGTTTTACCAATCAATGATGAGTGTTTAGATCGTTGCGATATTCTCTTAGCAGTGACAGATGGCAGTATATCGCAATCCTTAATTGAAAAGCGTTGGTATGATCATGTTGCGATTATCGATAATGCTTCAACATTTCGTCTCCATCCTGATGTTCCTCTTTTGATTCCTGAAATTAATCCTGATGTTTATCATGGTCAAACTGTGATTGCTAATCCTAATTGCACAACGATTCAATTATTATTATTGTTATCTCCATTGCTTAAACACATCCCTATAGGAGAGTGCATAGTGAGTAGTTATCAAAGTGTTTCTGGCACAGGATTAGCTGCTATGGATGAGTTGACGCAAGGGATGCGCGCTTTAGTTGACGATCAACAGCCACAATCTCTTTTATATCCAAGACCAATAGCAGGTAATGTTATTCCTCAATGTGATGCTTTTAACGGTGATTGGACTTTAGAAGAATTAAAAATAATGAATGAGTCGGCCAAGATTTTGAAGGAGTCTGTCACAATCCATCCTACTTGTGTACGTGTACCTGTTTATCAAGGGCATCATTTAGCTGTCACTGTGAAATTTAACAAGGATATTGATCGTGCAACATTGGAATCGATTATTCATCATCAGTCACGTTTAACGCTGTGCGATAGAGACTCATATCCATCAAGTGTTGCTGTGGTTGGTTCTGATAACGTTTTTGTTTCAAGAATGCGACATGCTCCAAAGGATTTGAGCACTTGGAGTTTTTGGCTCAGTGCTGATAATATCCGGGTCGGAGCGGCAACAAATGCTATGAACATTCTTCACATGATAAGAGATCGATGCATCAAATAATTTGATTTTCAGCGATTGCTGCCATAGACTACCGATAATAGCCTTTTTAATTGAATGTTAAGGGATTATGCACTTAAAGAAAATCAAACTAGTGGGCTTTAAATCTTTTGTGGAACCACAAATTTTAGAGTTTAATCACCCTGTCTCTTGTATTGTCGGCCCTAATGGTTGCGGCAAATCTAATATTATTGATGCCGTCAAATGGGTTATTGGTGAGTCTTCAGCAAAATATTTGCGTGGCGAGCAAATGAGCGATGTTATTTTTAATGGTTCGACAGGACGCCCTCCTGTGGGACAAGCTCAGGTTGAACTTATCTTTGATAATAAAAATAGTGTGTTGAAAGGTCAATGGGCCGACTATGAAGAGGTCTCCATTCGTCGCGCAATTTATCGCGATGGACAATCAGTCTACTTTTTAAATAACACACGTTGTCGACGTCGTGATATTTTAGATCTTTTTTTGGGAACAGGTCTTGGTCAAAGAAGCTATGCCATTATTGAGCAAGGAATGGTCTCTCGTTTTATTGATGCTAAGCCTGCTGAAATTAGAACGCATATTGAAGAAGCCGCTGGCATATCGCGTTACAAAGAGCGCCGTAAAGAAACACTCAGCAAACTTAATGAAGCGCAAGATAATCTTAATCGTCTTGCAGATTTGAAAAATGAGCTTGAAAAACGTGTAGAGAACTTAGCGACACAAGCGCAACAAGCTGCTCTATACCAAGAAGTGAGAGGTCTTTTGGTTCGTACACGACAAGCCCTCTTAGCAGGCTCGTATCAAGCAGCCGATCGTGATAGAGAAACATTAACGCAAAAGTTAAGTCAGTTGAAATTAACACAACAGGATCAAGATCAACAGTTAAACCAATTTCGATTAAAGCATGCTCAAGACTTTAAAAGATCAGATCAGCTTGAATTCCAATTGCGTTCATTGGAACAAGAGCATAAAAATCTTGCTTTAGCTAAAAAAGATAGAGGCCATCAGTTAGAACAAAGCCAAATGGCTCAAGCCTTTCTTAATCAACAGATTCGAGAAATACATTTACGTTTAGAGCATATTGACGATCAGATTGCGCAATTGGTCAAAGAACGTGAACTCTTAGGTGATCTTCCTTCAGAAGCCGGTCTTCTTACCTTGTTAGAGCAACAACGTCATGAACAAGAACAAGCGTTAACTCAGCTTGCTCAATCTTTGAATCAACAGCAGCAAGCACATCGTAAGTTATTGACATTGAATCAAGAGCCTAAACAACAAGTTGAAGTTTTAAAAACTAAAACTCAAATGGCCGAGATGCAAATTTTACAGCGGCAACAAGCCATCGCTTCTTTTCAAAAAGAGCTTCATCAACTTGAAGATCAACTCGTCTCTCTTAATCCAGCACATGCAAAACAACAAGCAGCTGACTTATTAGAAAAAGTCGAGCACAAGAATCTGATTTTAGAAAAAATAGAATTAGAATTAGATCAAGCGCAGCAACAACGTTCACATCTTGAACAACAGTTAGCACGTCTGGGAGAACAAGTCAGCCGTACTCAACGAGAGCTAGCAACGTTACAGCAAAATATTACTGGACGTTCTTCACAACGGTCCTCTTGGTTTACTCAGGAGAATGGATCTCTTTATGAAGTCTTTCAAAAAAATCTACCAAAAGCCCCTTATCAAAAAGCGTTATCGATGGCTTTAGCGACTGAATTTCTTTATCATGGGGATCAAGCCCCGTCATTAGCTCAATTAGCTGCTGTAGCTGATAAAGATATTGAGTATAGTTGGGGGCCTAAAGAGTCATGGTTTGCGTTCGATCAGCCTGTTGCAACACCAGCTTATTGGCATCAGTGGGAATACTGTGACTCTTTTGAACAAGCTCTAGAACGACAAGCCCATCTTGGTTCACATGAAGTGCTTTTATTGCCTAATGGAGCACTGTTAGGTGCCAATTGGATGAGACCTGCGCGTCAGCGTCCACAAGTGACTCTTGCGCAGTTATTAGCTCAAGAGAAAGAGCTTGCTGCGCAATTTGAACTGCTCACAGCTCAATCACATGAACAACAACAGCAACTTATTGATGTTAAAGCGCGATTAAATACTTTGCAGAATGACAAAAGAGATCATCTTGATACGTTACGTATTTATACCCGCGATCATCAACAAGCAAGTATTAAAGCAGAGCGTATTTATCAACAACACATTGCTCTTGAAGATAAAATTCAGAAAATCCAAGAACAATCAACTCATGCTAAAAAACATCAAGTGACCTTACAAGAGCAGCTTGTTGACTATCGAGATCATATCGAAAAATTGATGGTGTTTATTACAGAGCAAGAAACAAGCAGTAGTGCATTAGAACGTGATTTGATAGAGTTACAGCAGCAGTATCAACAGCAACAACAGGCGTTAAAAACAAGCCAGCAAGATCAAAACATCGCCCTACAAAAGATTCAGCAATGGCAGCTTTCTGTCGAAAAGCTTAAAACCATGAATGAGTCTTTGCTGAAACAAAAGGAACTCTATGAACAAGAAGTGTTGCTGAAAAACAAAGAGCAAGAGTTGATGGTCAGACCGATTGAAGAGCAAAAAGTTTTACTGCAACAGCTTGAAAAAGAATTTATTGAGATGCAAGAGCGTCTTACAGAAATGACCTTACTTTATCAGCGTTATCAAGAAGAGCTTCGTAGTCTCACGCTCTCTGAGCGTCAACAAGAACAAGCATTAGCTCAAACATTGCAACAGCTGCACCAGCAAGAAATCTTATGGGAAAAAAATGTTGTTGAGCTGCGCCTTTTAGTTGAGCAAATTTTAGATTTTGGCTGGGAAGTTGAACAAATTAAATTGATTGAATCGAGCAGTTCATTAACAGTCCTCAAGAAACAGGTTCATGAATATCAAGCTCAACTTGAAGCAATGGGTCAAGTCAACTTGCGTGCTCTTGATGAATATGAAAAAGAAAAAGAGCGTTTAGTTTTTATACAAGAGCAATATGTTGATATTTATCAAGCAACACAAGAGTTATTGGAAGCTGTTAATCAGTTAGATGAGGAAATTAAACAAACTTTTGATGAAACGTTTAATAAACTCAACGACTCTTTCCAAAGACTTTTCCCCATGCTTTTTGGTGGTGGTCAAGCAAGTCTTGTTCGTTTAACAGCTGCGGATAATATGGAAGAAGGTGTTGTTATCAAAGCGCAACCTCCAGGCAAAAAGAATGCTACTTTAGCTGTTCTTTCTGGAGGAGAAAAAGCATTAACGGCCTCGGCGCTGGTCTTTTCATTTTTCCATTTGAACCCAGCACCTTTTTGTTTACTTGATGAAATTGATGCTCCTTTAGATGATACGAATACCTTGAGATTAGGAACAATGATTCGTAAGTTAAGTGAAGAAATACAATTTATTATTGTAACTCATTCTAAAATCATGATGGAGCAAGGCGATATTCTTTATGGTGTAACCATGAAGGAACCAGGCGTTTCTCGCTTAGTGGATGTCGATATAAAAGCAGCATTGGAGGCAATACAGTAATGGATGATTTAACAGTAAAAATGCTTATTATTTTTTTAAGTATAAGCTATATACTCTTGAGTCTTTATGAAAACAAAGCATTTTTATTATTCAAGTTAAAAAAGTTTTTTCATAAAAAAATTAATCAACAAAATCTACTTGATACACAGTCTTCACATGATATCATTCAGTTGATTGTAAAGCCTAAAAATAGTGATTTTTTTGATGCAGCTCGCTTTGAGTCAGGAATAAAACAATTAGGACTTATTTTTGGAGAAGACAAATTTTTTCATAAAATGCATGCAGGAGAGCTTGTTTATTCAGTATGTCATTTATATCCACCAGGAACTTTTGCTCAATATCAAATGGATCGTTCAAGCTATAGTGGATGCAAGTTCTTTTTAGTCATTAGCTCGAATGACTTTAATAGTTTTAAATTTGATAATCTTCTGAAAGATAGTCAATATCTAGCAGATCATCTTGATGCTGTTTTAATCGATGAAGTGGAAAATCAACTCACAAACATGAGCATCGCTTTTATTAAACAAAAAATAGCTCTTCGTTCTTATTATAAAAGTTTATTGCAAGAATAAACTCAAATTATACGCTCTTCATCGCCATCTAGAAAAATTTTAAGACACGCTCGATGGCGCGTGGAGCAAAAACTCGCTAATATTCACTATATACCTTTGAAAAAAATCCCTGTTTATGGTTAAAGATCAAACACTCATCCCAGCAGTTCTGAATATTGTTGCACAACAACATACCGAACGACCGTTTACTGGTCCATATACTGATTGTTTTGAGGCAGGCAGTTATTTGTGTCGTCGTTGCGGCTTAGCATTGTTTCGGTCTGAGCATAAATTTCATTCAGGGTGTGGTTGGCCTAGCTTTGATGATGCCATTTTGGAGACTGTTGTTTCACGACCAGATAAAGATGGTCTGCGTACAGAAATTATTTGTCAACGATGCCAAGGTCATCTTGGCCATGTTTTTGAAGGAGAGTATTTTACAGCAAAAAATCTGCGCCATTGTGTTAACTCTCTTTCTTTAGATTATGTGGATGATAAGACTATTATTGATACCGGTGAATGGATTGTCGGAGGAGGGTGTTTTTGGGGATTACAATTTTTATTTGAGAGCTTGCCTGGAGTTCTCAAAACAGAAGTGGGTTATGCCGGAGGTCATAAAGATTATCCAACTTATGAAGATGTATGTTCTGGTAACACTGGCCATAAAGAAGTTATTCGTGTTCTTTTTGATATTCGAGTTCTGTCGTATGAATCTGCTTTAAAATATTTTTTTGAAATTCATGACTCAACCCAATGGTTAAAACAAGGCCCAGATTATGGGGAACAATATCAAAGTATCATTTTTGCTTTGAATGATATGCAAAAAAATATTGCCAACAATCTGATTGCTCAGTTAAAAAACAATGGCATTAATGCAGTAACAGTGATTGAGTCGGCAAAAATTTTTTGGAAAGCTGAAGAATATCATCAGGATTATTACGAAAAAAATCATAAAACACCTTATTGTCATTTTTATAAAAAGATTTTTTAGTGATTTTTTACTCAAAAAAGCTTATGTTATGTGAGAGCAAGAATCAGTATTGTTTTATACCAGCTTGCTTACTTGTTTTTAGATAAAGCTATGAGCGCTTATTGATTACCACATATTATTTCGATCACAAAAGATATATTCGTTGAATGTGAGACATTCTCCCACCAGTCAATTGCTAAG
>RFNU01000154.1 GCA_009927065.1 bacterium
CTGATTTCTTTTTTCTTAGAATAATATAAAGCCATAAATGATCCTATCGCTATCATCATAGCACAAAGACTTTGTCCCATGGTCATTTCAAATAAGATATGATGCCAGTAAGCTTGATAATAAAGATAGAGGCTTACTAGGAGAAAAAAAATGATTCCCAATCTTTGTCTAGTTATGAGCGCAAAAAATGTAAGGCTAATCAGTAGAGTTTGCACTTTTACTGTTAAAACAAACCCTATATGAGCATCCGGTTGTCGCCATTGCTCTATGATTAAGCGTAGCAATCCATATCCAATCATAAAGCTACTGCTCAATAATCCATCAAACTTATAACGCTTACTTATTGCTCTCAATAATATCCATAACAATAATCCTTCTCCAAAAGCTTCATAAAGTTGTGAAGGATGTCGTGGTAGTAAAAGCTTATCTGTTTTTTCAAAAATAATTCCCCAGGGCTCGCCAGTAGGGCGCCCCCACAATTCACTATTAAGAAAATTACCAATCCGACCAAAAAACAACCCTAGTGGCGTATAAAAAGCCGCTCGATCCGTTAACCGAATAAAAGCTATTTGAGAATGCGCGCTAAAAATAAATATTGCAAGAACAACTCCCATCACTGCTCCGTGAAACGATAATCCTGACAGCGAAAAGAATGTTTCAAACAATAAATGCTGTGGCGTATAAAATGCAAGATAACCTAATTTAGCACCAATCATTGTTCCGATCAGCAATACAAGAATAAAGGAATCTAATTGCTTTTTCGATTTAAAGAGACATTGAAAAGAATGATCGCTTTCTAGCAAAAAACAAACGATCCAAACGCCTGTAGCAAAACATAGCCCATACCAGTGTATACTTAATCCTGCAACTGTTATGGCAACAGGATCTAAATTAAAATGAAAAAGCATATGAGCATCCTTTTCTTGATAATTTTATTTTTATAACACAGCCTATCCTAAAACCAATAACTTGCCAAGTTGACACCGCGACAGGCCTCTTGGTTTTTATTTTCAATCTATGTAATATATTTCAATAAGTTGTATTTTTTTATTCTTTTTACAACACTTGATTAGCATAGATTCTTATACGAAAATAGGTTATTCTAATCTTCTTTATGACTAAGTTACTCTCTCCCATGTCAGTGATAATCCAACAAGAACTCGAAGTGCAAGCTCAATGGGCAAAGGCAAAAGCCTTTCGTACTGATTTATCCTCAACTAAAGAAAAATATTATTGTTTAGCGATGTTTCCTTATCCTTCAGGGCGCATCCATATGGGACATGTTCGCAACTATACAATTACTGATGTCATCACACGTTTAAAAATGATGGAAGGAGCAAATGTTTTTTGCCCAATGGGTTGGGATGCTTTTGGTTTACCTGCTGAAAATGCAGCTTTAAACAATCATGTTCACCCTTTAGTATGGACCAAAAAGAATATTGAAGAAATGAAAGCCCCTCTTTCACGCTTAGGATTTGCATTTGATTGGGATAGAGAGCTGAGCACATGTGATGCTAGCTATTATAAACATGAACAATGGCTTTTTTTACAAATGTATAAAAAAGGTTTAGCATATAGAAAAGACTCTGTTGTCAATTGGGACCCTATTGATCAAACAGTACTTGCTAATGAACAAGTTATTGATGGACGTGGCTGGCGTTCAGGCGCGTTAGTTGAACGGAAAAACATTCCTCAATGGTTTTTTAAAATTACAGCATATGCTGATGAACTTTTAGAAAGTTTAGATCAACTTGAACACTGGCCAGCTCAAGTCAAAACGATGCAACGTAACTGGATTGGCCGATCTTCTGGGTTATTAATTACATTCAATGTTGAAGGTGGGCACGACGATCTTTCGGTTTATACTACACGGCCAGATACCATTTATGGAGTTAGCTTTCTAGCGATTGCAGGCGATCACCCTCTCGTTGAGTCTTTACTTGAAAAAAATAAAAGTCTTAAAGAAAAAGTGGCTGCACTTAAAGTCGGTTCAAATAAAGAAGCTGACATGATGACCATGGAAAAACATGGTATTGACTCAGGTCTCTTAGCAATTCACCCATTAACGCAAAAACATATACCGATTTGGATTGCAAACTATGTTTTATATGAATACGGTACCGGTGTCGTCATGGGGGTCCCCGCGCACGATGAGCGAGACTATGAATTTGCGAAATCCTATCAATTACCTATCATTCAAGTTGTTGAGAATAAAGAAATAGAAACCGCTCTCCCTTATACCCAAACAACTGGCTCTCTCTGCAATAGTATGGAATTCAATGGATTAGAGATTAATGCCGGCCAACAAGCGATTATTGATAAACTTTCTTCCTTAGGGTCGGGGAAAGCGATGCAACAATATCGCTTACGTGATTGGGGCGTTTCTCGTCAACGTTATTGGGGATCGCCTATTCCTATCATTTACTGCGATCATTGTGGTACCGTTCCTGTTCCAGAAAAAGATCTCCCCGTTATCTTGCCCTTAGACTTAGCTGTGCAAGACGGCAAAACATTAGCAAATACAGCATCGTTTATTAACACGTCTTGCCCTCAGTGTCATCGCCCCGCAACTCGTGAAACTGATACTTTTGATACTTTTATGGAGTCCTCTTGGTATTACGCACGATTTTTATCGCCAGATGATAATAACAACCTTGTTTCCAAAGATCTTGCAAAAAAATGGTTGCCTGTTGATCAATATATTGGCGGTATTGAGCATGCTATCTTACATCTTCTTTATGCACGATTCATTCATAAAGTATTAAGAGATTTAGAGTTTGTTGAGTGTGATGAGCCGTTTCAAGCTTTATTTACTCAAGGCATGGTCTTAAAAGATGGGGCTAAAATGTCCAAGTCTAAAGGTAATGTTGTGGATCCTCATGAGTACATTGAGCGGTATGGCGCTGATACTGTACGCCTTTTTATGATGTTTGCAGCACCCAGTGATCAATCCTTAGAATGGTCAGATCAAGGTGTAGAAGGTGCTTCTCGATTTTTAAAACGCCTCAATACTTTTATAACAAAATTGCCTCAATATAAAAGCCCTGTTTTAGTAGAACAACTCACAACTCGTGAGCAAAAAGAATTACGTCGCTTAATTCATCAAACTCTTGTTAAAGTTGTTGATGATTATCAACGTCGTTTTGCTTTTAATTCAGCGATTGCAAGTTTAATGAGTTTATTAAATGCTTTGTCTTCCTTTGATCTAAAAAATAAGATTGACCACGATCTGATCCTTGAGGGCGCGTGGGTTTTGATTCATTTATTACAACCTGTTGTGCCTCATTGCACGCAAAAACATTTTGAACATTTATCAGGATCAAACGATCTGTTAATGAAACAACCATGGCCTCAAGTTGATGAGCAAGCTTTAATTCGTGATGAAATCACGATGACAGTACAAATCAATGGCAAGTTAAGAGGACAAATTAATCTATCAATTGATGCATTGGAAGAAGCTATTATGCATCAATTAACCCTGCATCCTCATATTTCACGTTTTTTGGAAAATAAGACTATTATAAAAACTATAATTGTTCCTAATAAACTTATTAATTTAGTGATCAAGGATAAATAAATTATGATTTACTCTTTTTTGTTCAGCACGTTGCTTTTTTTAAGTGGATGTATCGCCGTAAACGAGCCATTGATTTTTGAAAATAAAAATCAGCCTATTTATGTTCAAGGATCGGAGCTAGCTCATGCTGATTTTGAGCAATTAAAAGCAACATTATATTCCAATGGAATTGTTATGACGGATCAGCATAACTTTGATGGATATAAATTAGTGATTAACTCACTCTCTCACCAATCAAGAGATTTATATGATGATCCTTCAACCCACAATCTCTATCTGACTGTAACATCTTATCTTGATGCAACGTTGTACAATCGTCAAACTAATGAAGCCTTATGGTCTGAGGAATTTAAAACTTATCATAGTTTTAAACCTAATGTTCATTTCTACAGTGATCAAGAATGGGCTAGAGCAGAACTTATTTGGAAGCAACAACGCATTCTTTTCAATCAACTTTCTGATAAGCTTATTAACACATGCAAAAAAGAACTTGTTCATTCTGGGACTTAATAATCTCTAACTCTTGGCCAAAAGTACAAATTATTTATAATGCTCCTGATCACCTTACTGAAATAGTAAGGTTTTATGTGGCTAATCAAGATTTATCTTTTGAGCTTTATAGCAATACCCAATTGCGTGACTTAAACGATCGATTAATACATATAGATTTGTTTGATAGCCCTAAACTTATCATATTGAACGGTGTTTTTACAAACCCGCAGATAGAGTCTCTTAGTAAAATTAGACAATGTCTTTCTGATCATGATTCTTTATGGATCATCACTTCAACTAAAAAACTTTCTCTTCCCTGGCCTAGTTTATCTTATACTCAACCTTCGATCACAGAATTGCAAACTCTTCTTGATATATCTCAAGATCAAGCAGGAAGTTTATATGAGTTAGCCGATCGTGGCGATCCTTTAAGTATTTTACAATTATTACAACAACATCGTTTAGGACTATCTTTAACACAAAGTGCAAGTAGTCCTATTGAGGGTTCTTGCTGGGATCTCTTCATCAAGCTCATGCAGCAAGAACACAATGTTGACCTGTCTCTTGAACAACTGACTCAGCTTTCGTTTGCTTTTGAAATGTTTCATCAAGCTTGCTCTCTCAACACTTTTTCAGATAATTTTTATTTTCCAATGCCACTAAAAAAACATTTAGTTGAACCTAAAATCAGAAGGTTTATTGATCAAGATTTATTAGAATGTTATTTGAAAATGTTAGAAAGCATATTAAATGGCGATAAAATTACCGCACAATATTTTACTCGTCTTTGGATAAAAAGTTTTGCGCAACAAGTTCATTAAAAAATGCTCCTGCAATATCCGTTGCACAGTTCTGATGCTCAACCACAACTGCTAACGCTATAGTAGGATTTTTTTTAGGTGCAAACGCCATAAAAAGTGAATGATCTAAATGAGTTTGAAGATCTAACTGCGCTTTTTGATGAGAAACAACCTGGGCTGTCCCTGTTTTCCCAATAATCGGAAGATTGAACTTGGCTAAACGTCGATGAGCTGTGCCATGTGTGCTTGTAATCACTGCATCCATAGCCTCATGAATAACATTCCAATATTGCACTGAGCCAAAATAATCTTCGTGTGATTGTGTTGCTTGATTTAAAATCAATGAGGGAAGAGGGGTTGTACCTTTACTAGCCAACAGTGCTGCTGCATAAGAAAGATGAAGGGGAGTTGAACTAAAATAACCTTGCCCTATAGCGGTTAAAACACTTTCTCCTGGGTACCAGCTCTCTTTGAAATATGTCATTTTCCATTGCTTAGATGGCAAAATACCCGTCTTTTGACTAATAGGTAAATTAAAGTCTTTGCCAAAACCAAACCGTGCAAACCAATCAGACATCACATCAATACCTAACTGATCGCCTAAAGAATAAAAGAATGTATCACAACTTTGTGCAATCGCTTTTTTGAGATTCACTTCACCGTGGCCGTGCTTTTTCCAATCATGAAATCGTTGCGGATAACCTTTGAGTTGATAATAACCAGGATCAACGAGTGTTGTTTGAGTTGTAATAAGTCCTTCTTCTAAAGCTGCCAAACCTAAAATTGGTTTAACTAATGATGCTGGCGGATAAAGTCCATTCAATGCCCTAAAAAATAGAGGTAACCGTGAGTCTTGATTGTAAATTAAAGGTTGAGATCGCACCAGCTCTGGATTGTAGGAAGGATATGAGACTGCCACTAAAATTTCCCCGCTCCTTGGGTCGAGAGCTACTATTGATCCAACAACATTAAAAGATTCAAGGATTTTATAGGCTATAGCCTGTAACTGAATATCAAGAGTAAGATGAATATCATCTCCAGGCTCCGATGGTTTCAATTCCGTTGATTGAACAATCAATTGTCGAGCAGTTTTATCAACAGCAATCACCTTAGGTTTGCCTCGTAACTGATGATCACAGGCTTTCTCAATGCCCGTGATGGCACGTTCAGCAGATGGGTGCTCATGATTAAATCGAAGAACTTTTTGTGGTTGCGTATACCCAATAATATGAGCACAGATATTATAATAAGGATATGTTCTAATCGATCGATTTTTAAGAGTTAAAAAAGGTCTATCGTAAACCATATAACTAATGGATCCTAATTGCTGCTCAGATAAATCAGTAAGCAACAAGAGGGGTTCAAAAGACGGTTGTTGTTCTAAACGATAAGCTGCTGTTTTAAGCAATGGATCATCAATAACTGAAGAAAGGTCTTTGATAGCTAAATTTAACTGCTTTTTATTACCTTTGTAAAAATACAGATCCCAACAATGTTCATTCTGAACCAAGGGGATGTTTTTTCTATCAAAAATAATCCCTCTAGGAGCCGGTTCATATAAATAAGCAACAATATTTTTTTTTGCTTTCTCAGCGTAACGCGATCCTTCTATCAATTGCAAATAGGCTAATCTCGTAATGAGAACGCAAGCTAATAGGCTGTAACAAAAAATCACAAAATAGATGCGACCTGGTGATATCCGTTCTAAATATTTCATCAAGCTATATGATAAGGTAGTCCCTTTAGGATAGTAAAAGCACGAAATAATTGCTCTGTCACTAACAGTTGTGCAAATTCATGCGTTAAGGTGAGATTGGACAAACTTAAACAAGAAGTCGCATGATCACGCCACAAAGGGCTCAGTCCATAAGATGGTCCAACCACAAAACACACATCTCGTTGCAATTCCCATTGAGCAACCAATTTTGACAATTTATCTGATGTCATTAAAGACCCATTTTCATCAAAAACAACTAATGTTTTTTTAGAAAGTATTTTATGGTGTTGGAATTTTTCCCAATCAAGTTGCTTAGCCTGCTGAAGCTGGCTCAATCCCGATGGAGTGATGATTTTATGTTCTACATCAATCCAGTGGTTTAGTCGTTTTAAATACATAGCTAAACGATCTTCAAGCCAAGAAGCAGGCTTATGATCAAATGTTAAAAGAGTCCAACTCATGAATGCTTATATTTTAATTTCACGTGATGGTATATGTGTCACTGACCAAAGTTTTTCAAGATCATAAAATTGTCTTGTTTCTTCTTGCATGACGTGAACAACAGTAGGACCAAGATCAATTAAGACCCATTGGGATTCAGCATCTGATTCTACACGAATATTTTTAATCAAGCCGTCTTTTTTTAAATCTTCAACTAAATGATTTGCAAGAGATTGAACATGACGGGAAGAAGTTCCACTGGTAATGATCATGGTATCAAAGTGATCGCTTAACTGAGTAACATCAATAACGGCAGTTTGTTTGCCTTTCAAATCTTCAATTTTTGTTAAAATAATCGATTGTAATTCCATAGAAATAAAATATTTTCGCTTTAATTAGCAAATATCATACCATGTCTAACTATCAGTAAACAGTAGAAATTGTTGGAAATAAGGATAAAGTTTTTATTTCTCAATGCTAAAGATGCTTTTTTCTATTATTAACAAAACTAACCAGCGCATTCTCAACACCAAAGTTGTTATGAACGTACTAGTTAACTTTTCTTGAAATTGAGTGGATTGTGCGCTTCATCTCAACAAATTTTCATATTAGGATTGATTTATTGATGATAAGATAGAATTCGTGTTTTAACAAAAAATAATATATTCAGTTACCATGTTATTGCTATCAGGTTGACCATCATTGTCAAATCCACATTTTGAATTATAAGTTATATAAGCAGCTGGAATTGATTTAAACTGACATTGAGGATCGGTTGGATCTTGCGTTAACAAATAAATTTCACCATTATGAGCAAATTCATAACTATCATTCCTGTAAATTTTAATGGAAAATTTATTAGTAACATGACTAGCAAGAGAAAAACATGATGTACTACCTCTCAGAGACCCGGTGGCGCCGGCTACAACCGCGTTTAAAGATAATAAGTTATTCATTTTTAATCCCCTTTTGAATAAATAGCTTCTAGTATGCATCCATCTGAATACCTAATGACGTGATAATCAGAATTTTTTTGATCGAATTCATTCGATAGATAAGGAATAATTCCATAAAAATTAATGCCCGGATACAACTGATAATTCCCAATAGAACTAACAACCAATCTATAATTTTGTGCATTAATAATCACGTTCTGATTTATAGTCTTATTTCCATTGTCATACGGTATAAACTCTCTATAATGGCCTAATGATGTAGGCGTTTTCTTCAGATCAACAGTACCACCACTAATTCTATGAAGATAATTATATGAGATTTTTTTTAACATATTTGATTTTAATAATATTTTTTACTAATATACTTAATGTGATGAAATAAATCAATATTTTTAAACAGTTATTTCAACTAAAACCCTATTTCTTATAAGGAGTCATGATTCACTACCCAGAATTCGTGAAGACAAATTTGGGTATAAATCGGTCCAGAAAGAAGGCGCTCTAGTGAGATCATTAAACCTACTCACCAACCTTCCTGATGAAAGACTGATGAAAGACTGATGAAAGACTGATGAAAGACTGATGAAAGACTGATGAGTTTTTTAGATCTGCTCATTGGTTGAACTGCAGTGGCAACGATTAGAACTTATCATCTCAAATAAGCGTATCAATTAAGAAAGGGAAAGGGAAAGGGAAATGAAAATTAATTAAAAATAAAGAGAAAAATTCTCATATTATTTCAAGTAATATTTTCGACTTTCATTTTCATTATTGAAAACAAATCCATTCAAACTCGCTATAAACTTGTCTGAAATAGGCTGGCCTTTTTCTTGCCAATCTTCACAGACAAATTGCTTACGATAAGCATCTATGCAGTCTTGAGTTTCTTGATCAAGCAATCCATTTTGAGGACAAGAAATGAAGCCAATGGAGTAGAGCTGCTGTTGTACATGCTCTATAGTCGGTGAAACTTCAGGATCAACGGGAGTTGGTAAATAACCTAATCCAGCATCATTTAATTCTTTCCAAAAAAATAGTGGTCCGGGATCAGTCTTACGTCCAGGCGCTATTGTGCTATGAGCAAGAACACAATGTGAAGGAATATCATATTCATTAACTAGATCTTGGATTAAAGCAATGCCTGTTGCTGCCTGCACTGCATTAAAAGGAACAAAATTATATAAATCACCACCAGCCCCATAACCAGGCACCGCAAATTCTATTCCTATAGTACAACTATTCAGTCCACGTGCACATCCAGGTAATCTGTCATTCCAATCAGCAAATTGACTGCATCCTGCATGCCATGCACGCTCTTGAGGGTGCACAACTTGAATAACCGGTGCACGTTCTGGATACTTTAATGTAATATTCCCTACAAGATCTGGACATTGTTCTTGAAGTTTGGCACCACTCAAATTTGAAACGACATAGTGAGCACTTACCTCCATCTTAGGATGAACTAATGTCTTTAAGATACCATCAACACTGCAACCCATTGAATGGGTAATAATACCTTTTATAGGACAACTTTCCCTAGAGTGAAAGTGAGGTGAAGTAAAAGTCAAAGTATCATATTCTTTCATGTAACTTAATTAGAAATAATTAAAATTTTTTTAATATTATGATTTTATTCATTTAAAGTCAATATGATACTTTATCTTTATGGCAATATTGAGTCGTATTAAGCTCTTTCTTATCTCATGTCACACACTCTAATCAAATAAATTTTACGACTATCTGCACGTAAAATTGTAAACTGTAAACCATCAATATTAATAACGTCCCCTTTTTTGGGTAGATAACCAAAAGCATTACTAATAAAACCACCCAATGTATCAAATTCTTTATTATCAAATTGAGTATAAAATGCTTCATTAAACTCATTAATACGAATTAAAGCTTTTACCGAAAAGATTTTCTCATTACCATGATCGAACATTAATGGCTCATCATAAGAGTCATGCTCATCTTCGATTTCTCCTACAATTTGCTCAAGAACATTTTCTATCGTAATTAAACCCACACATACCCCATGTTCATCTATAACCGTGGCTAGATGTGTATGATTACGTTTAAAATCGTTGAGTAAGTGATGTAATCGACGAGATAAAGGGACATGAAATGGAGGACGTAAAATATCTCTAATAGAAAAGTTATATTCAAGATTTTTAATTTGAGCCAAAAGGTCTTTAGCTAATAAAACCCCTTGAACACTACGGCCCTGAGAGTCAAAAACCGGATAGCGCGAATGCGAAAATTCCGTAATAATAGAAAGAATTTGCTCAACAGTGTCATCTATTTTTAATGAAACCATATGAGATTGAGGAACCATAACATCCTCAACACGTAAATCCATAAGATGCATTGAACCTTCAACTAAACTGACTGTTCCTGCATCAAAAATATGTGCATGAAAAGCCTTTTTCAATTGCTTTTTTATTTCTTTGATTGGATCTGTTCTTCTAAAGAGAGAATTTTTTATTTTTTTTAATATACTCATTTTGATTACAAATTAAAATTAATACTTTGATTAATTAAGTTTTCTCAATTGTGTGTTACTATGACTATAAGTATAGCCCGGATTTAACTTCCAGTTCAAACCAAGTTGACTCACACTCCAAAACCATAATTTTTCTTCTTGAGCAAACATTTTTTTAGCTTCCTGAGGATCGTAATGATCTAAGCCCTTCAAATGAATCATACTATGAATAATAAGATGTAAAAATCTTACTGTATAAGGAATACGATGACAATAAGCATAACTGAAAATTTCTTTAGGACATAAAATAATATCTCCAGCAGTGTTTTCTTCATTTGGAAAACTCAAGACATCTGTTGGACCTTTTTTATGACGATACTGCTCATTTAAAAAACTCATCTCTTGTTTATCGACTAAAACAATAGCCAATTCATGAAGATCGTCCTCATAGTCTAAGAGCGATTGGAAAAACGATGCTTGTAATGGCCAAGCATCATTATAAAAAGTTTTATTTATCAGATTGAGATTCTTGTTGTTCATATGCATCAATAATTCGACTGACAAGAGGATGTCTTACAACATCTTTCTTATCAAATAAATGGAATCCTATATCGGGA
>RFNU01000235.1 GCA_009927065.1 bacterium
ATGAATTCTGCGAGTTTTGTGAAAATTGCCCGATCAACTGAATAAAGTCATGCTTTTTAGATCAGGGTTGTGTTGACAAGATCTTCAAGAGAATAAAAACATCTCACGAGTTGGTAAGTAAATCAGTAATGCCATACGCTGATAAAAATCCTTCCAATGTTTTAGGAAGCTTCTTCAGCTTCCAGCTATATTGTTTTTGATAAGCCCAGCGACGCATTTCAACAAGTAAGGCAAAAAAACAAGAATCACCTTTTGTGATTTGTTCACAATGAACAATCACTTCCTGCTGTTCAAAGTTGATTTTTTGGATACCTTGCCACAAAGGCAAAATATCAACCATAGTATCAAAGCTAAACTCTCCGCTCATATAAATTGTTGAGCCTAAGACTTGCATACTCGCGATCATATTACTCACCTGTTAACTTCTTCTGTATTAAAACGGTAGCGCCGTCAATACCTTCGCGAGCAATCACCTGCTCATATTGTGCTTGCAGCCCCTTAAGCATAGAAACGCCTTCGACTAATACATCAAAAATCATCCAATTTTCTTTTACAAGATGCATTTGATAAATCCCTTTAATCGGGTCTTTATTGATTGATTGTTTATCGCCTGACTGCTGAATTTCACAAATGATCTGAATGCGAGATGCTGTTTTATAATCACTACTCCCTGTTCGATAATACTTTATCTGTCTATCTTTAAAAACAAGAAGTGTAGAAGAATATGTTCTTGATAAAAGTTTAGTAAAGACTTGAATAAAATCTTCTTGCTGCTTTTTTGTAGCATCATTCCACGCTTTACGACCAACAACCCAACGAGCCATAAACTCAATATCAACATGCAATAAAATTTTTTTATTAATGATCTCATAAAGAGCATCATTTTTATCGTTATTGGCTAGTTTATTTAAATCGATTAAAACATCATTAGTCACTTCTTGCATAAAAACCACCGGATCTTGTAATGCAAAAGCACATGAAAAACACACTCCAATAAGAAATATAAGTTTTTTTAACATAATCAATTTATCCTTGAATTAAGCCGCCTGCATCGAAGTGAGTAATTTAGAGATAAGCTCTTCTAAAACAACAGCAGAAATCGTTTGACTAGAATCAATATAGCTATTTTGTTTCAAATAATTATCTGAAAATCCTGCTGAAAAAGAAAGATAATTATCGCCTAATAATCCTGCTGTAACAATTGATAATCTAGAATCATCAGGAATTTGATTATAAGTATCAAAAATCTCTAATGTTACTTTTGCGTAAAAATTATTCTTATCCAAATGAATGCTTGTTACTCGGCCAACAGTCACTCCAGCAATAGAGACCTTTGCTTGGTTTTTCAAACCACCAATATTCGAAAATTCAGCAACGACTGTATAAGAAGCATCAGGATGATAAAATTTTCCGGCTCCACTCACTTGAACTGCTAAAAATAATAATGCACAAAACCCAGCAATAACTAGAGTTCCAACTGCTGTATAAAGAGTTTTTTCTTTCATCAGTTCACCGTAAAACTTGTTAATATATAATCCAACGCTAATGTTAAGGCAGAGCTTAACACGACTGTTCTTGTTGTTGCTTTAGCCACTGCTTCCACTTGCGGCGCAACAAAATAACCTTGATAAATAGCAACTGCTACTGCATTAAAAAAGAAAATCAACCCTTTAAGTAAACTTTTAACAATATCATCATAAAAGTGTACAGTTGTAGCAATATTAGACCAAAAAGCACCATAATCAACACCCAATACACTAATACTTACTAAACTGCCGCCTAAAATTGCAACGCTAATAAAAACACTAATAAGTAGCGGTGCTACAAAAAGAACGGCCCATAAACGCGGTGCGATTAAACGGGCTAAGGGGTTAACGCCAATAACTTCTAAACTATCAATCTGCATTGTAATACGCATGAGGGCTAATTCTGCCGTAATCGTAGAGCAGCTTCTTCCGATAAAAAACAAACTACACATGACTGGTCCAAGCTCACGAATCATTGACATGGCAATAAGTTGGCCCAAAGCTTGTTCTGCTCCAAAACGCGCTAAGATAACATAACCTTGCAGGGCTAGCACCATTCCGATAAAGGCGGCAGATAAAACGATTAAGCCTAAAGAATGTGTTCCTTGCTGCACTAAAGAATACTTAAATTGTGAGAAGAATTTTTTGTCATGATACATGAGGGATTGGTAAAAAAAACATACAAAATGCCCTATACGCCATACAGTCTCGTGTGTTTTTCTACCCAAGCACTCTATTTTATCAATCATTTCAGACATATTAATTGCTCGCCTATTGTATGAGCTGAAGGCATATTAAATTTTACTGGCCCATCAGCTAATGCTTGCACAAACTGCACCACTCCTGGATCTTGGCATCGCACAAAATCATGGGCTGTGCCATCAAAACGAATTTTCCCTTCATGCAGAAAAATGACTTTATCAGCTATAGCCAGTGTCTCACCGACATCATGAGAAACCAAGATTGAGGTAATACCTAAATCTTGGTTAAATTGCTTAATTAATCTTACCAAGACCCCCATTGATATAGGGTCCTGTCCTGCAAAAGGTTCATCATAAAAAACAATTTCAGGATCTAGAGCAATCGCTCGAGCTAATGCCACTCGGCGCTGCATGCCTCCTGATAATTGATGTGGATAATACGAAGCAGCAGCTCGTAATCCAACAGCCTCTAATTTCATAATAGCAACAATTTCTTGCATGATCTCCGGAAGAGTTGTGTGCTCATCGATGGGAAACATGACATTTTCTAATACTGTTAAATCATTAAACAATGCAGCTGATTGAAATAAAAATCCCATCCGACGCCATAGTTGATAAATACCCGAACCAATCCTGGAATTAAGCTCTTGATCCAATAAGGTAATTCGACCATTGTCGGCTGTTAAACGACCGACCATTAAGTTAAGTAAAGTTGACTTTCCAGAGCCACTCGCCCCCATAATCGCCGTAATAACTCCAGGTTCAATTGTTAAAGAGATATCTTTTAATATATAACGGTCTGATCGTTTAAACGATACTTGTTCGAATTTAATTAAAGACATAGTCATTTTTATCCAGTCTTATTGATCAATTAAAGAACTTCTTTATTGATTTATGTTTTTAAGCGCAATTACTTAGCTTATATCACTAAATCGCCAATTTTACCTTACAAGTATGAATTAGCAAAGCTACAAATTCACACTCTTTTAATATATTTTGCACAAAACAGATTAGTTTTTTATTTTAGTCAAAATAGATCATATACTTAAAAAAGGTTTTCTCAAACATTTTATCGACATGTCATTCAAAAACATTGAGGACTTCTCAAGAAAAATTTTATCGATACGGTGTATATCATTTGATTGTGAAGGTATTTTAACATTGAATGCGCGTCAATACAGACCCCCCTTTAATACAGTACCTATGAGTGACTCTGACTCTAATGCTTTAAAAAGATTAATAGCCTCAGGCTTTTTCACCATAGCTGTGATCACAAGAAGTAAAAGTCCCTCGTTAAAAATATTCTTGCAAACCTTAGGTGTGGATTATCTTTACACGGGGATGAGCAATAAAATGATTGCTTATGAAGAGCTCAAATATATCTTACAGCTCACTGATAAAGAATGTTGTCATATGGGAGATGGCGATCCTGATCTTCCTTTGTTACAAAAAGCTGGATTAGCTATTACCGTCCCTCACGCCCCTAAATCTTTACAAGAATGTGCGGATTATTGCACTACAGCTCAAGGTGGTTGGGGAGCGGTCAAAGAAACAGTAGATCTTATTTTAAATACGTATAAAAAAGGACAGCTTGAATGAACATACTATTACATCTTTGTTTATATATTCTGGCAAGCTACTCTCTCATCGTTCATTGCGAGTCATGGATGAAAAAAAATTTCTCGTCTTTACTCCTTGATCAAAAAGAAAATCATGATTTTTTCATTAAAAACATCAAGCTCTCTATCGGCAACGATCTAGAAAAAAGTTCGATTTTATATGCTCAACAAGCCATGCTCACTCCTCAAGGTCTAAAAATGTCAGTTATTAATGGTCAGTTGCATGAGCATGATAAAAATATCGATATTGTAGCTCAAGATGCTTTTTGGCCTTTTAATCAAAAAGTTATTTACTTTTTTAATAATTTTTCTATTGGCGATGATGAATTATCAATGACCACTTCCACTCTTAGCTATAATTTTGAAGAAAACATGTGCTTTAGTCATACAAAAACTTATTGGAAAACAAAAGATATGACTATGATTAATAATGAAATGCGAGAATCGGTCGATGAAATAAAGAGAGTATTCTTAAGGTCATCATAATGTTAGAGTTGCGCAATATTTCAAAAAAAATAGATCATGCCGATATCTTAAAAGATGTCAGTTTCACATTAGCTCCTGGCGAAATCAAAGGATTACTTGGTCCCAACGGTGCAGGTAAAACAACATTATTTTCTATCATGATAGGACTATTGAGTCCATCAGGTGGGAGTGTATTCATGGATAATATCCTTTTGAATTCATTAAGTCCTTCTCAACGTATCATTAAAGGCTTATGTTATCTACCTCAAGAATCATCTCTTTTTTCTGATTTATCAGTATTAAGCAATATAGAATGCGCCCTAGAACTGAGAGGAATGTCTCATGCAAAAAACAGAAGAACTTATGCTACAGATCTTCTTAAGCTCCTTAATATTGAGACTTTATCTGATAAAAAAACATTAGTTCTATCAGGAGGACAGCGTCGAAGAGTAGAATTCGCTCGTCTTCTTGCCTGTCAACCCCGCTTTGTTTTACTGGATGAGCCATTTGCAGGAGTAGACCCATTATCTATCAATGACATTCAAGAACAAATTAAAATCTTACAACAGCATGGCATCGGTATTTTAATTTCTGATCATAATATTCATGCTACATTAAATATTTGCCACTCAGCTCACGTTTTAATTCATGGCAATATGATTGCTTCTGGAACAAAAGAAGAGATCTATGCAAACAAGAAAGTACAAGAGTGTTATTTGGGCGTATAGCAGCATCTAAAAAATATACTGATCAGTGACTTGACTCTATTAGTGACACTCCCACCACTAAATTGCTAGGACAATTCTCATGTCTCACTGCTCATCTCCACCCAAATTTACTTTTGTAAATTCTGGATGGAGTATTTCGTGATTTTTCCATAAAATTTTAATGTAATAATGTATTAACTTATTATGAAGAATTTATATTTAACGGAATGTTGCTAAAATTAAGAAGGTGAGCTTAAAGCGTGAGTATTGTTTTAAATGAAAAATGCGATTTCATGCAGTATACAACAACACCTTGCGCTTACACCGACTCTGACTCAAGCTATAGGCCTATTACAATTATCACACCATGAGCTTCAAGAAGAAATAAATCGTTTAGTTGAAAAAAATCCTATGTTAAAGGTAAGCTACTCTTTCTCAAACGAACAGCATAATAATTTTTCCAATATGACCGATCAGTCTGTTTCTCTGGTCACTCATCTAGAAAATCAGCTTGTTTTTATGCATTTTAATGATGAAATTTATCAGTGGGGGCTAAAACTTATTTATAGCCTGGATGATCGAGGATTTTTAAGCAGCTCCTTTTATGAGGGCTTGCCTACAAAAATCACTCAAGCCCTGAAAAACTGGTTATTAAAAATCGATCCTATAGGCATAGGAGCTACAAGCTTAAAAGAGTCTTTATGTTGGCAGCTAGAAAAAGATTTTATTTTAAAACAAAACCCTTTGACACCATATTTAATTGATTTCATAGAAAAATATGATTTTTCTATGAAATCATTAATGCTTTTCAAAAAAAGATCTCGATTAACTGATACTCAAATGCATCAGTTGAAGTCTCTTATAGGATTATTAAATTTTAATCCTGCGCAGCATTATGAGCACTCAATCGCTCAACAATACTATCAGCAACCAGATTTAATTGTTTGTAAAAATAATAATAAATTTGAAGTACATCTCAATCAAGATCTGATTCCTTCGTTGCATTTAGATGAGGTCGCATCTTATTCTTTTCATCAAAAAGAAATGAAAGAACTGGTGCAGCAAGCTAAATATCTTATCAAAATAGTTGATACGCGCTTCGATACTCTTATAAAAACAGCTTCTCTACTTGTTCATCATCAACAAGATTTTTTTGTTTACGGAAAAGCTGGATTAAAAACATTAATATTAGAAGATATAGCTCAGCAGCTAGGGCTACATGAATCAACAATCTCTCGAATTATTGCTAATAAGTTAATTCAAACTCCTTTAGGAATATTTGAATTGAAAAGCTTACTCTCTCGAGGATTAAAAAAGAATTCTGGTGAAATTGTATCCACCGCTTCAGTGAAAGAGCTCATCCTGAGCCTTATACAACATGAGTGCGTATCAGAGCCTCTCTCTGATCAGGATATTGCTAACACTTTAAATAGACAAGGTTTTTGTATTGCTCGTCGAACGGTGACAAAATACAGAAAACAGCTTGACATTCAAACATCAACACAACGAAAAATACACTAACGATTGAGGACTATCTATGAATATACAAATTACTGGGCAAGGCATTACTATTACTCCCGCAATGCATCAACACATTCAAGAGAGCTGTTTACGTTTAACTGATCATTTTGAGGCTATTAATAAAGTTAAAGCTGTTATTAATAAGCCTGATACTCATCATCATAACTTTCATGTGACCATGGAACTTCATGTAACAAAAGCCACTTTGTTTGCTAAAGCAGAAGATGAAGATTTTTACAAAGCAGTAGATATGGTCAAACATAAAATAATACGTCAACTCGATAAACATCATGATATTTTAATGGATCGTCATCATCATGGAAAAAGACACGATGATCATCTTGATTTACATCACGATCAAGAATAGTGATCGACTCCCACGCCACTCAAAAGCACTGACAGCTAAAGCTCGAGAGTCACAAAGCGATGCCTTACAGGCAATCGCTTTCATCTCCATGACCAGAAACACTCATAGAGGGAATAGCCAAACTGCCGACTTTCAGCCCTCGATAAGGATCATAATCACTCGCATGATATTCAATACTGTTAAGCATCTCTTTTAAATTTGAAGCTATGGTAACATCTTGCAATGCGTGTATGCGCTCACCATGTTCATAATAAAATCCATCAACACCGCGCGAATAATCACCAGTAAGAATATTGACCCCTGTTCCCGTTAACTGATCGATAACAAGACATTTTGGATATTTTTTAACGATATCATGTAACTTTGATACATTCGTTGTCATCGTCGTATTTAAAAGGCCACTAGCCAATGCATTTGTTTTCAATCCTAAACGTTGTGCTGAATAATAAGATAAAATGTATTCAAGAACAACGCCATGTTCTATAAATTGATGAGCGTAAGTAGGTAATCCGTCTGCATCAATAGGAAAACTTTGTAAACCTCCAAGAAGGCGAGGATTATCATTGATGCTAATCCATGAAGGCAATACCTGTTGACCAAGCATCCCTTCTAAAAAACTTGTTTTTAAGTATTGTGAACGACCAGAAAGAGCTGCAAAAAGATTTTTGATAATCGAGCCTGAGCACCTTGGAGAAAACACAATAGGATAATCGCCCGAAACAATACTTCTTGCATTTAACTTCGCTAAAGCTCGCTGTGCTGCTAATTGACCTAATTCTAGAGCGGAACTAAAGTCATTCCAATTTCGTCGATATTCGTAGGCACCGTCATTTTCTTTTTGGTCACGCTCTGCAGCCATCACATAAATACTTTGTGAAAAAATAGAGCTTGGGATAACAGCTCTCAACCCTTGGCTATTGACCACACAATATATTTCATACGAAGCGCTCACACTTGCTCCATCAGAATTTACAATTTTTTTATGATCTAAAGCAGCTTGCTCTAATGCTAACGCTTGCGTTAAAAACTGATCTCCTGTTAAAGTTGCCGGCATAAAGAGCCCACATTCACCAATAGGTTGCTTAAAACACTCAAGGGGAGGTAATTGTGCGTATTGATCAGGTTGTGCTAGTTGAGCAAAAATTATAGCCTGTTCAACCGTCTTAACCCAGTCATTCCAAATCAAACCTGAGCAAGAAGCAGTTCCAACTTGATGACCATCATAAATAACAACATCCAATGAGGCTGTATCTGATTGATTGAATGATTCAAACTGCTGCATCCGCACTTCAAGACTAGAATGAATTTGCACCTGATAAGTCAGCTCAAAAGACTCATATCCCTTTTTTTTAATTAACTCAGCTAATCTATCAAGTCGTTCTAAGTGTAATGATGGATTCATCCATTCAAGCGAAGAACAAGGTAAAATAATATTATGATTAGTCACGCAATGTTCCTCCTACTACAATGTGGTCAATCTTAACAGACGGCTGCCCAACACATACGGGCACTGATTGCCCATTTTTCCCACAAACGCCAACACCGGGATCAAGCTTCATATCTTTACCAACCATAGAGATTTGTTTTAAGACTTGAGGGCCAATTCCTGTAAGCGTTGCTCCTTTAATAGGATAAATAATTTTACCTTTCTTGATCTTATACGCTTCATTCGCACTAAAAACAAATTGTCCTGAAGTAATATCAACACTACCTCCCCCAAAATTAGCTGCAAAAACACCATCGTCTATACTCGATATCATTTCTTCTAAAGTTGAAGTCCCTGCTGCAAGAAAAGTATTAGTCATTCTGGGCATGGGGACATGATGACTAGATTCTCTACGCCCATGACCATTAGAGATCGTCTTCATCAAAGCTGCATTTTGGCGATCATAAAGGTAGTTTTTCAAAATCCCATTCTCAATCAGGATTGTTGATTGAGGAATTTCCCCTTCATCATCGATCGATATTGAACCACGCGCGAAAGGGATGGTGGGGTCATCAATAATCGTACACAAGGAGGAGGCAACAGCAGACCCTATCTTGTCAGTATAAAGTGAAGTTTTTTTACGATTAAAATCTGCTTCTATACCATGCCCGATAGCTTCATGAATCAATACGCCAGGCCAGCCTTGACCTAGCACAACAGGCATAACTCCTGCCGGAGCTGGTTGAGATTCTATATCAAGCAATGCTAAGCGTAACGCTTCTTTTGCTAGAGCATAACTATCATGGGATTGTTGCCACTGATGAAATGTATACCGACCGCCACAGCCTGCCTGCCCACTATGAATTTTATTTTGATGATGAATTAATATGCTAATATCCAATCGAATCATCGGTCTAGAATCCCAACTGAGAAGCCCATCATCTCTATAAATTAAAACTTGCTTGAATGAGCAACTTAAATTTAATGTGACTTGACGAATTCTTTCATCTAATGCGCGAATATAACCATCAAGACTTAATAAAAAATTTTTTTTATCTTCTGTAGGCCAAAAAGCATCCGGAGCTTGCGGTTGATAAAGACTCAGAGGCTGTCTTATCTGCAAAACTTGCTTGCTGCTCTCTTGTGCATTCCCCAAGAAAACCCTAGCGGCTTTTGCATGATCGATCAGTGACTGACAGCTGAGATCGTGTGTTGTTGAAAATCCAATCTGTTCACCCTTCACAATACGCAACCCAGCACCATAACCTTGTTCATTTTGACCATGTTTAAAGGCCCCATCTTCTACGGTCCAAGATTCTGCTTGGACATGATCAAGATAAATATCAGACAACAACTGATCTCTAGATACTAAAGAGCTCATCACTTTTTGTAAATCTGAAAGCTCAAGTTGAGTACGCTCAAAAAAAGTCTTTTTAATATCAGCAGGTAAGTTCACGCTTGCTTCCTTTATATTGATTTTTTAAAAAACAACAGTGAGAAATAATATTCAGATACTATCAGTATTTTCTCTAAAAACAAATAAAGAGCGTGCAGCGATTAAAAAAACAGCTATGCTCAACATTAGGTGAAGCTATATTGGGATCTGTGTGTGGAAACTTTAGAAAAACCGATATTAAAATGGGATATCAATATTCAACCCTGGTCTTTTGTGACATTAACTTTATACTCTGATGATATTGATGAGTTAGCGTTACATTTACAAAAAAAATTGGCTCAAGCTCCTAAATTTTTTAAAAACACTCCCATCGTGCTAGCATTCGGCGAAGATAAAGACTGCATTGAAATTGGCATCATGCAAAAAATACTTTCTATATTGGAACGGTATGAATTGCACTTGAGTGGTTGTAGCGGCCCTGACTCTTGGGTGCCGTCAGTGGCAGATTTTTTTAATATTCCCTATTTAACACAAAAAGATGCTGTTGCTCATCATTCAAGCCTTAAAAGTCAAACGATTGGAGAGCCTCTTAGAGCTGGCCAGCAATTTTACGCAACAGAAGATGTCATTGCCTTAGCAAAAACACATTCAGGGTCAGAGGTGATTTCTCAAGGTAATATTCATGCTTATGCTAGAGCACAAGGAAGGCTTCTTGCTGGTGTTAATGGTGATCATACGAGTCGAATTTTCTGCCAAGCACTTGATACTGAACTTCTGTCTATTGCCGGTATTTTTATGACAAAAAGTCAAATTCCTCCTGAATATCTTGGTAAACAATGCATGGCTTATCTTGAAAATGGAAAAATTATCATTCAACTTATACAGAAGGATTTAGTATAATGTCTACTCAACAATCTGTTATTGCTGTTCTTTCTGGGAAAGGTGGTGTCGGTAAAACAACGATTAGTGCGGGACTGGGCTGCGTTTATGCAGCGCTTGGCTTAAAAGTATTAATTATTGATATGGATATGGGGTTAAGAAATCTCGATCTTCAATTTCAAGTACAAGGAGATATTCTTTTCGATCTGTCTCATGTGCTTGATGGTTATCTCCCACTTTCCGAAGCTATTATATCCGTCCCTCAACATCCTAATCTTTCTATTCTAGCATCAAGTTTACAAAAAAATTTTTCCAGTATCGATCCTGAGCAAATAAAAACCATGATGAATCATGCTACAGATTTATTTGATATTGTGATATTGGATGCTCCCGCTGGAGCTGACCCTCTTTTATTAGAAATCGTTCATTATTGTGATGCCGCCTTGCTTGTCTCACACCCTTACTTACCAAGCTTAAGAAGTGTTGATAAATTGCTCGGTATGTTGAGTAAGAATCTTCCAAAGTATTGGGTTATTAATCGTATGCCAACAACAATATTATCTACTCAACAAAAAAATTACCTAAAAGATGTAGATTTTCCTTTATGCGGCAGTGTTCCTGAAATTCCAGATCTTTTAGCCTATCAAGCAGAAAATCAACCATTGTCCCATAAAGGATTTTTTAAAGCACTGTATCCTATCGCCTTAGTCCTTATTAATCAAAAACAAACTCAAGACGAACAAATATCATTAGATGATGATAAAGAAATAGCAAAAATCCCTCAGGCGAAAAGTCATAAAAAATGGAAAGATTTTATTGCTAATTTTGCTCTTTGGTAAGTCAACTATGAAATTTAAGAAGAAACACTTAACTCTTTATGGTATTCTTCTCATCATAAACGTGTCGGATATTTCTTGAATGAACAAACTACTTTCTTGTGAACTAACCCTTATCGCAGCATGCGGTTTACGTGGTGAATTGGGACTAAACAATCAGCTTCCTTGGCATCAAGAAACAGACTTACGCTTTTTTGCTCATACAACACAAAATTCGGTTCTGATTATGGGCAGACGTACTTTTGAATCTTTGGGCAAAAAACTGCCGGGAAGAACGCATTGTATCTTGTCTAAACAGATGGTTAATCATGATCCAGAACTGATCATTCTTGCTGATTTAAACATGCTTTATGAATGGGTTAGCCAAAATAATATTAAAAAAGCTTTCGTTATCGGCGGCGCTCAGCTCTATCATCAACTTGCCCCCTATTGTTCTTCAATCCTGATTACTCATATTCACGGTATTGTCAAAGCCGATACTTTTTTGAACTTCAATATTCTTTGGGATTGCGAGTTAACACAGGCGCATTTCGCGCCTGCGGATCAAAAAAATCAATTTAATATGACTTTTGCCAAGTATTCCAATCCCTACGTTAAGGATTTAAAAGATATTGTTTAATATTTTTCTTTAAGTCTTTCTTTAGAATTTTACCAACATTAGATTTTGGAATTTCTCGCAACTGAAGATAAATTTTAGGGGTTTTATAAGCAGTGAGTGATTGACGACAAAATATATCTAATGCTGCAGGATCAAAAACAGCGCCTTCGTGAAGAACACAACATGCTTGAACAACTTCAACACCATATTCATCAATAGCCCCAATAACAGCCACTTCCTTAATAGAAGAATGCTTTACAAGTACACTCTCAATCTCTGTAGGATACACATTAAATCCTGAAATAATGATCATATCTTTTTTTCGATCAACCAGGTAAACATAACTTGATTCATTTTGATACCCAATATCACCAGTCTTTAGCCAGCCATCTGATGTAAGAACATCTGCTGTTTCCTCAGTCTGATTCCAATATCCTTTCATAACTTGTGGACCGCGTACCCATAACTCTCCTAACTCGCCAACGGCGACCGTCTCTCCTTTTTCATCAACAAACTTAATCTCAGTTTCCGGTAAAGGCAGACCAACGCTCCCGTTAAAACTCTCTTGAATAAGAGGATTAATACATACTGCAGGAGAAGCTTCTGTTAATCCGTAAGCTTGAATAATAGGATTGCCTGCAAGTGCATGCCAACGTTGCGCAACAACTTCTTGTATAGCCATGCCTCCACCCAGAGTTAATTTAAGCTCAGCTAAAGGTAATGTTTTAAAAAGGGGATGTAATGTTAAAGCATTAAATAACGTGTTAACACCTGCCATCGCTTGAACAGGATATTTTTTCCAATCACGCATATAACTTTTCAAATCACGAGGATTGGTTATTAATAAATTTTCAGAACCTAATGCATAAAAGGTAAAAAAATTCGCTGTTAATGAAAAAATATGATAAAGCGGTAAAGGAGTTGCGACTCGATAATTTTCTGCATCTGGATAATATGATTTAACCCAGGATGTTGCCTGCACAATATTTGCAATCATGTTACGATGAGTTAACATTGCTCCTTTAGCAACGCCTGTTGTTCCTCCAGTATATTGTAGAAAAGCTATATCGCTAGATTTTACATCAAGATTAAGATGTTGTTTTGAGCGAGATCCAATTTTACACGCCTGGCTCCACGTAATGATATTATTAAAAGGTTTGTGCTTTGGAATTAAATTTTTAACATAACGAACAATCGCATTAAACACAATGCGTTTAAACCAAGGAAAACAGTCCCCCATTTCAGTCACAATCATATGTTCTGGATAATAAGAGGGATCCACTGCCGCTAATACATGGGCAAAATTCTCCAAAAAAACAATGACTTTTGGTTTTGCGTCATTTAATACATGTGTCAACTCTGTAGGAGTATACAGTGGATTGATGTTGACTACTATGGCCCCGCATTTTAAAACAGCATTAACCATAACAATAAACTGCATAATATTGGGCATAAAAATAGCCACTCTATCACCTTTTTGAATCTTGCAATTTGAAATTAAAAAATCTCGCAAGCAAGCACTTTTTTCAGCAATTTCTGCATAAGACAGCTTTGAATCATAATTAATTAGAGCATTGCGCCGAGCAAAAGCTTGCTCTGATGCAGTTAACAATTCACCCAAAGATTGATATCTATCAATATTCAGTGGTAATTCTAGATTGTTAGGATACTGGATAGATGTCATTTTCAACTCACAAAATATTTCTATTCCTCAAGTGTAGTTTATTTCATCGATTCAGAAAAACATTAAATGTAATTTTTAAGGATGTTGAAGATGATAAAAAATGCCCATCTTCAACATCATCTTATTTTCGAAGAATTTTTACATCTGAGGCTTGTTATCATCGGACGGATGACATCGATATTAAACAGCCATTGATGCCGTCAACGGTGCATGATGCTGATAATCTTCAAGCCAAAAATCAGTCGGCTCAATTTTATCTAACCATTCTGGCTCATATTTTTTTGTCACTGCATAATCGGGAATTCTAGGAGACAAGATAAGCTTAGGACTAGGATAAGGCTCTCTTTCAAGTTGTTTTTGCAGCATGTCTAAATGATTTTCATAGATATGCGCATCCCCAATAAAATAGGTAAACCACTTAGGTTTATAACCTGTTAATCGTCCTACCAGATGAAGCAAAGCCGCGCCTTCTGTCAGATTAAATGGGGTCCCAAGCCCAAGATCATTTGAGCGCATATATAAACACAAGGAGATTTCTTTATTCTCTGGATTAGCAGAAAATTGATAAAGCAAATGGCAAGGAGGTAAAGCCATCTCTTCCAATTGAGCCCAATTCCATCCGTGAAAAATAATACGTCTATCTGTAGGATTATTGATGATTGTATCCAAACAAGAACGCAATTGATCAACAGCTTTATAAAGCAAGATATTAGGACTCAATGAGCCGTCTTCATTTTGTATCGAACCAATGTGTTGGTAACCTCTTGTGAAAGCATCCTGTAGTTGATCTTCGCTATTAGACTGATTAAGATTAATGAGTTTATAAGCTGGCCACTGACGCCATTGAACCCCATAAACAGGTCCTAAATCATCGACTCCAAGACGATAGGGATTGGCAAGCCATTGTGTATTTTGATTTGCATTCTGATCCCAAACTTTACATCCTAGTTTTCTAAAATCTGCTGCACTCTTTGAAGCACGTAAAAAGCCAACTAATTCACCAATAGCAGACTTGAATGCTAATTTTTTTGTTGTAATAGCAGGGAATCCCTGCTCTAAATCAAACCGCATCATCGCTCCAGTAAGACTACAAGTTTTTATTCCAGTGCGATTTTGTTGCCATGTTCCATTATCCAAAATATTTTGAATAAGCTCTAAATATTGTTTCATAAAATTAGCCTGTCTTGATGATTAATGCTCAGTGACATTCTCCCACCACTCAATTGCTAAGGCAATTCTAGAGGGGGCTTCTTCTTTTTGCGACCCATCTTCAGTAACCTGAAGACCTCTCGCGT
>RFNU01000181.1 GCA_009927065.1 bacterium
GGCAGAGATTGAACGATTGATTGGCGAAGAAATTTTTTTATACGCACTCGTACTGATAATGACACAAAAGGAGGGGCGCTTGTACATCACACTCAAGCAAGTGATTATGGCGCTATGTTGATAATGAACTTATTAAAAAATATTTTTTATATGAGCGGTGGTATTGCGATGTTAAGCCGATTGCACGCCGTTGTTGTTGAAAGCAAACCCATTCTGCCAGTTCATGAATATGATCATGCATTATATGTTCAGCAAAGAGAACAATTGAATGAGCAGTCATCTCAAATTAATCTTCTAGAATCTAAAGTTGATCAGCTGCTTGAATATTCAGAGCAATTAGTTCACAAGCATGAATTTTTAAAAGGAAAAATTGATTCACTTGAAAAGCAACAAAGAGATTTTTTAGCATTAATGAGCGATATTGTTCTACAGCCTGAATATTCAGTTGCTCCACAAGAACATAAAGATTATCAAACTTCTTTAGACTTAATGAAAGCACAGCAATATTCACAAGCGCTCAAAGGGTTGCAAAAATTTATTCATGATTATCCGCAAAGCGAAAAAATCCCTTATGTTTATTATTGGATAGCTGAATTATACCTTATGGATAATCAGTATGAACAAGCAGGTGAATGTTATAGCTATCTGTTGACTAATTATCCATTACACCATAAAGCTTCAGAAGCATTGTTCAAGATTGGTCAAATCAGTTACAATATTGGAAGAACTGAAGAAGCTAAGCTGAAATGGCTTGAAGTGATTCAAAGGTTCCCTCAGTCGCAAGCCAGTCAATTAGCTAAAAAAAATCTTCCAAAAGTGGATAAAGACTATAAGCCTCACGCGCTCTAAGGTACAATACAACTTAAGTACCTTTTAAGTGTATAGCCACTGTATAGGCTTGCGTATGAATAACTACAAAATAGCAATTTTACTAGATTCTTGGATTAAGAAGCTTTACAGCACACTTTTATTCTGGTAAAAATAAAAAAAGTATTAAATATTAATTAAATATCAGTAGGTTGAGTGATAACGGAGAAACTGCTTTATGAACAATCCTCTTAACATGCCATCTTTTTTAAGAACGTATTGGCTCCCATTTGCCTTTTTTTCGGCATGGGTCGTCTTTACTATCACCATGCCTGGAGCAATCCTTGGCTTTACGGGATGGCAAACTTTAGGGTTAACAGGATGGGGACATGCAGGTATTGCGTTGCTAACTCAAATGGGCCTGGGCGTATTCCAGGCAGTCGCAGAGTATGCTCTCCATCATTATCCTGACAATCCTACTTTTGAAGATGCTGATGTACAGTTAGAATTACAGAGCTATTCCGAACAGATACAAGCAGAGATACGTCAGAGCGAAACAAAGCAGGAAGAGTTTTTAGCTCATTGCAAGACAAAATTTGCACAGCGTAACGAGATATTAGCTCGTAATTCTTTGTTTGCCGGGGTCTTTAATACGGTAGTAGCCGCAATGGGTTGGCTCATGACTTTTCATTTAGGAAAGATCATCCAATATACGTCATATGCAATAGCATTTACTGGCTGGCCAACCTTTGCTCGTTACCTTCCATCAATTTTTCAAGGCGTGAGCGCTCTTGCAGGAGTCGGTGTATGGTGGAGTATACGCTCAAATAAAAATGCAGCTATTGATGAAAATCAATCAACTTATTTACAGCGTTGGGCTAATGGATTGAAGGCTATAGATGCCGTCTATTTTGCGATATCTTTTGCTAGTGGGGCTTCATTCGGATCGTTAATGAGATCAACGTTTTCAATCGGAACGCTTTCTGCTCGTTGGATGGGAGTGTTGAAAGTTGTTAGACCCGATGTCTTAGCAGCTAGATCCGTCAGTTTAATAACACTTCAAGGTGTTTACGTCACGTTATTGAATTCTTTTTATCATACTGTCAGAGGATTGTTACCATTTGAAAAACTTCCTTTTATAGGAACAGTGTTAGAGAGCAAAAGATCAAGTTTTGTGCCCGGGCATATTTGTCATCAACAGGGAGATAGCGCTGCTAAGATCACAGAGCATTTTATGCAATCTAGACTACCATCGCAAGTTAGATCATCACAGCCAATTGTAGAAGAAAGCAAAGAATCTCACGAACAAGAGAAGGGATTACGCCTTTAATTCGTAGATAACGGATTTGATCTCTTTAACGCATTGCGACATGATCCGCCCATCTTTAAGAATCTAAGGTTGGGTTGGTGTGGATATGAAGCGCAAGACCTGAAAGGATTGGTTGATAGTGATGTTGACTATCATGATTGAGCACGTGAACTACCCGCCCATGAATGAGCGGGCTTCCGATTAGGCGACAGCAACAGTGTGCTGACGCTT
>RFNU01000230.1 GCA_009927065.1 bacterium
ATCTTAATATCCTGATTTATATATTTTAATTATACATAGATCAGTGTCTATTAAAATGGGGTAAGATCACTACTACGCCTTTCGTTCTCTAAAAAATGCAGCCTCGAAAAACACCAATGCTCTAAAACCTAGGTAAATAGAGGGTTTGAGGACATGCGTACCTTCACCCGGAGTGTTTCGCATGTATCGGAGATGGAGAGGGTAAAAACAGAGATTTTGAGGGCAAAATAGCGAAAATGGAGAAAGTGAGGTACGGGTCTGACGACGGAATAAAGCTCTGGAAACCCTATAAATACTGGGCTTTTAAGACCTGCTAACGCTAGTGCAAAAAGACGAGAGAAAAGTTGTCTATAAAAAATCTGGCGGAGAGAGAGGGATTCGAACCCTCGATGCCCTACAAGGACATAACGGTTTTCGAGACCGCCCCGTTCAACCACTCTGGCACCTCTCCACATGACAGAAAGATTGTACCAAATTATTTTCATTTTCTCTATTGTTAGCAGTAATATTATATTGTTAATGTTGTTTTCAGCGGTTAAGCATATTAACATACATCAATAAATTTTTTGATTTTAGTATTGTGAATTATCAACATAGCTTTCATGCAGGCAATTTTGCGGACGTTATTAAACATCTTGTTTACGTGTATACCATCGAATATTTTCAAAAAAAAGATACTCCTTTATTTATCCTCGATACGCATGGTGGTTGCGGACTTTATGATTTACTTTCAGAACACGCTCAAAAAACTCAAGAAGCTCATTACGGAGTCATGAAACTCAATCATCTTGATAGTCGCCATTCTTTACTGAACAGATATTTATCATTGATTCAGCCATATTTGAATCAAAATGTATATCCTGGCTCACCATGCTTTGCTGCAGCTTTGTTAAGAAAACAGGATGTTTTAAGAGTGAGTGAACTTCATCCTCCGGTGTATGAATCGCTAAAAGAACATACCATAGGATTTAAAAATATTTATGTAACATTGCAAGATGGGTATGAATCCATGAGAGCTTATTTACCACCTAAAGAAAAAAGAGGAATCGTCTTGATTGACCCTCCCTATGAAATCGGTAATGAGTTTACATTATGTGCACAAAGTCTCAAAGATGCTTTTAAGAGATTTTCTCAAGGGACTTATATTATTTGGTATCCCATTAAAGATCATCATGCTGTTAGTCATTTTAAAAAATCCATCAGTAGCCTTTCTTGTGAGAAATTAGAATTAACCATTGAACTTCTCACTCCTGGATTTAAAGATAAACTCAATAAAGCGGGGCTGCTCGTGTTAAATCCTCCCTACTTGTTACAGGAGAATATCCAAGAGTTGCAATCTGCGTTAGAACAAGTGATGGCTGTTAACATAGATACTCGCATCCTTTAACAATGATGTTATAGCAATCCTTTTTTAAGTTAGGACATTAAGAGTCTCTGAATGTATTTTTTCTATGTCCCAAATCCAAGCAGGATTGCTATACTTCTTTTCTTGCCTATACTTATTGAGGATTAATGAGAAAATAAGAGTTCACTTATGTTTTTGTCAAGACTATTATTTCTGGGGTTCGCAAGCTGTGTGGTTGCCGCCGATCCAGGATTTAAAAGTTTTTTTAATGAAATTGCTCAAGATAATAAAGCGTTTGTTGAAAAACATCAGCCTGATTATTTTAACGGGATGGCCAATAGCCAAAAACCTATAGCGACGGTTGTATTATGCTCAGATTCGAGAATGCAAGATGAAGCTTTTGATGATGACACTATCAATAAACTTTTTGTTATTCGTAATATCGGTAATCAACTTGAAACTGCTCAAGGAAGTATTGATTATGGCGTTACAGTTTTAAAAACACCCATTTTAATGATTGTAGGTCATTCAGCTTGTGGGGCTGTTGATGCCAGACTGCACATTGATCATCTTAAAGATCTCAGTCCTGCTATCACAAAAGAAGTAAAATCAATAGTGATTGATTCCTCCAAGACTCTTCCACACGCGGTTGTTGATAATGTCAACTATCAAGTTAAACAGGCTTGTGAGCGTTACGCTGATTACATCAAAGATAATAAGTTAATCGTTGTTGGCGCAATTTACGATTTTAAGAATGATTATGGTCATGGTTTAGGAAAATTCTTTGTTATTAACATGAATGGCCAAGCAAATTTAGATAAAAAAACAAATAAGAATCTTATCGTTGAAGATTTATTGTAATATTGCATTTATTATCAATATTATGATGCTATTTTTTTATAAAGAAACATACTCTCTCTGCCCTTATAGTGTTACTGAGCTTCATCATCTTGAAAATATGGCAGGAGCTCAGTTTAACACAACAACACAGTGAAATTGATTATGCTGCAAAATATTTAGATTTTTTGCCAGTTAGATTATGATAGGCTCATTGATAACTCATAGGAAATTTTGATGGCTGGTCATAGTAAGTGGAAAAACATTCAACATCGAAAAGGCGCTCAAGATGCAAAGCGTGGTCAAATTTTTACACGCTTAATTAGAGAAATTACAATTGCAGCACGGCAAAGCCCTGATACAAGTATTAATCCGCGATTAAGAGCTGCTGTTGACAAAGCTCTCGATAATAATATGTCGAAAGATACTATTCAAAAAGCTATTAATAAAGGAGCAGGTCTTGATGGAGCAGCACAGCTTATTGAGGTAGTGTATGAAGGATACGGTCCAGGCGGTGTTGCTTTTATTGTTGAATGCGCAACTGATAATAAAAATAGAACTGTTCCAGAAATTAGACATCTTTTTACTAAAGCTGGTGGGAGCTTAGGAACAACGGGCTCTGTATCTTATTTATTTGATGAAGTTGGTACTATTGAACTTGAGTCTACAGCTCAAAGCGAAGAGCTTTTTGATCTCGCTTTAGATCTAGGTGTAAGAGATATTGAAGAGAATGAAGATGCTATTGTTATTGAATGCGAACCTAACGATTTGTTTGCAATAACAGAAAGCTTAAAGCAAAAAAACTTTAAAGTTCTTAACAGCCAAAAAAACAAAATTCCTCATAATTATGTTCCATGGTCTTTGGATTTAGCAGAAAAAATCACTATACTTTATGATAAGTTTGATGAACATGATGATGTTCAAGCAGTATTTTGTAATTTTGCTTGGAATGAATCAGAATAATAAATGCATAAAATACTAGCTTTTGATCCAGGATCACGAACAACAGGCTGGGCGGCTCTTACCTGCGAGCCGCTGACTTACTTTAATTCAGGTATTTATAAATTAGGGTCAGGCGATTTTTTTGAGCGAATGAAACTCCTTAAAAAACTTGTCACTCCGTTACTGACAGAATTTAGACCTAATATTTTAGTCCTCGAGCGAGCTTTTGTTGGTGTCAACAAGGAGACTGCGTTAAAGTTGGCGCAAATACGCGGCGGATTAATGGCTTTATGTGCTGAAGAAGGCCTTTCATATATTGAATATACTCCTCGACAAGCCAAACAGTTGATTACGGGTTATGGAGCGGCTTCAAAAGAGCAAGTTTCTATCATGATTGAGAAATTATTAAAGCGCTCTTTTTCAAATAATCTTGATGAGACGGATGCGCTTTCTTTAGCACTTTGTCATTATTTTTGCCATAAACGCCATTTTCTTTTGACCCAAAGCAATGGTTAAATAAAATAGAATTTCATTAAAAAGGTTCATCCATGCTTTCACGATTAATAGGTACCATTCAAACAATAGAATCTCAAGCTATTGAGCTTTTTGCGAGTCCTTTTACCTTTCATATTCACACCCCTCAAACATATACACTCAAAGTCAATGAGCAGCGAGAGTTTTATATTCATCTGCAGATTAAAGAAGATGGAGCAAATTTATTTGGTTTTTTGAGTCAAGCAGATAAAGAGATTTTTATACAGTTATTGAAAGTACGGTCAATAGGACCCAAGTTAGCTTTTCAGATTATGCAGACTGATATTAAGCATTTTATTGCTGCTTGCCAGCGTCAAGATAAAGAAGTTTTATGCAGTATTCCGGGTATCGGGGCAAAAACAGCAGCGCGTATTTTAGCTGAAATAGATGTTAATTCATTACCTATTGTCGCTAATCAGCAACAACATTATTTTCAAGCCAAAAAGATGCTCTTAAATTTAGGCTTTACAGAATCCAAGATAGATTTTGTGTTACCACAATGTCCGCAGGATTCTTTAGATGAACTGGTCAAGGCTGCTTTAAAGTTTTTAGGAGAACGGAATGCAAAATCTAGTATTACCTCCTGATCTTGATAAATCATTAAGACCAAAAACATTTGATCAATATATTGGTCAAAAAAAAGTGCTCGATCGCATGAAAGTTTATGTTCAAGCAGCATTAAATAGATTAGAAAGTCTAGATCACGTATTATTATTTGGACCACCAGGATTGGGAAAAACAACGTTGGCCAATGTGATTTCTAGAGAAATGAATGTTACGTTGCATACGACATCTGGACCTGTGATTGAAAAGCCAGGTGATTTAGCCGCTCTATTAACACAGCTCAACGATGGAGATGTTTTATTTATTGATGAAATTCATAGACTATCGCCCTCTATTGAGGAAATTCTTTATCCTGCAATGGAAGATTTCCAACTGGATTTAATGGTGGGCGAAGGACCCGGTGCTCGATCGATGCGATTAGATTTAAATAAATTTTGTCTGATAGGAGCGACAACAAAACCAGGAATGTTGACAGCACCATTACGCGATCGTTTCGGCATTCAAGCTCGATTAGAGTTTTATGATTACAATGAGCTGGCCTTAATTCTTGAACAGTCGGCTAAAAAACTCAACTTGTTCTTATCGCAAGAAGCTTTTTTAGTAATTGCCCAACGTGCACGAGGAACCCCTCGTATTGCTTTGCGTCTGCTCAAACGGATTAGAGATTTTATTGAGGTTGGTGGTCTTATCAATCCAACTTCAGCCCAAATGAGTTCTTGTTTACAAGAATTAGAGATCGATGATCATGGATTAGATCATTTTGATCGTACATTATTAAAATGTATTTTGGAGCGTTACGACGGAGGTCCTGTTGGACTTGATGCTTTAGCTACTGCAGTAGGTGAAGGAAGAGAGACTTTGGAAGATGTTATCGAGCCTTATTTAGTACAAGAAAATTTTTTGCAGCGAACTCCACGTGGTCGTAAATTAACACCAAAAGCGATTGAACATTTGCACTCTTATTATAACCAATAGTGATAATTATTTTGTTTTATATGAACTTTGTTTTAAGCATTCAGCTAAAATTGCATATTGAGTGAAAACAGTTTTAAGTTAGACTTGAGCGTCGTTATGATTTGCCTTGCAGCAAGTGGTTTTGGCGGAGCTTTTTGATGATTAATTAAAGAAGGAGTCGGATAATTTTCTTATGAATATGTTTGAAGTTGATTTTTCTAATCCAGTCAATATTGCTGTTTTGAGCTGTTTAGGGTTTTTCTCATTGTTGTCTTGGGCTATTATCTTTTCTAAAGTGTTAGATCTTTTAGAATTGAGAAAAATTATTAAACATCAGGAAGAGTTATTGCACTATTGTCAGAAAACAGAATGGAAGCAATGGCATAAAAAGCTTGTTAAACAAAATAAAAGTGGCTTTTTTTTAAAATTATATGATCAAGTACAAGAGATGATTAATCGCTCAAAAAATTATGACTCAACGATCAATAGCAATCTTAATAAATATTTACTATTGTTTTTAGAAGAAGAAGAAAGGCATCGTATACAAGGACTGTCCTGGCTAGCAACCATCGCTAATGTTAGCCCTTATGTAGGCCTTTTAGGGACGTTAGCAGGGGTTATGCATACCTTTACACTGATGAATGAACAAAATTTGATTTTAATGAAATTAGCCCCCGGTTTAGCAGAAGCTTTACAAGCCACAGCAATAGGATTATTGGTGGCCATACCAGCTAATATTGCTTATAACAAATTTACAGCATCATATAGAAGTTCTTTGCAGAAACTCGCTTCGCAAGGAGAGTACTTGTTGTTACATGTTGATGCATCATTTAGAAATCAACCTGCCTTTGAATAAAATAGTTATAATGTAAAAATTATTTGCTGGAGGATGCGGGATCGGTATCAAGTCGATTCTGCATAATATCATGAAAACAAGATATAGCTCATTATCTTTAGATCCCCAAATTAACATTGTCCCTTATCTTGATATTTTTTTAGTGTTAACTGTTATTCTGATGGCTTCAATATCACCCTATCATCATCAAGTAGAAGTTGAATTGCCTAAAATATCAAGACAAGAGGAATACTCAGAAAAAGCAAGAGAAATGCCTTTAATCGTGACACTAGATAAAAAAGGCGGATATCACTTGCGCAATCTTTACATGAATGAACACGATTTAACAAGTCGAAACTTGCTTATTAAACTTAAAGTGTTGTATCAAAAAAATTCTGCTCAATATGTTATTTTGGAAGCAGATAAGGATTGTTCGTATGATAATGTCATGAGATTGATGAGCATTATGCATCAAGCTGGTTTTATGAAAATAGGTCTTGTGACAGATCCAGAATCTGTCTATTCCATTTCAAGGACGCAAGGAAGTCGATCATGATTAAATCATGGATATTGTCACTATTTTTTCATTTGCTTATCATTTGCTCAATACCTTTTGTGTTGATGTCGCATAAAACAGGCTCGTCATTTGATACAGCAGAAAAAATGATTCCCATCAAACAAGAAGATCACCCGCCTATTCAGGCTATAAGCATTTCAAGTGATGAGTTAGCCGAAGAATTAGCTTTTATTGATCGACAAGAAAAAATCCATGAACAATCTTACCATGAAAAAATATCTTTGCTTGAAAAAAACTTGAATAAAGCAGAACAGCAGAGAATTGCTTCTGAACACCAGTTAGATCAGTTGAAAAAACAGACATCTTCGCTTGAGGCAGAGTCTTTAGCTTTATCTCATGCATTGCATCATGATAAAAAAGAACAAAGACATCTACAGCAAAAAATATTAGAAGCGCAAAAAGAAATAATACGATTAGAAAAAATTCAAGAAATCTCGCAACAAGTGTTTGAAGAAAAAATAAAAACAGATACAACGATTGTGAATAATTATCGTAAAAAAATAGCTTATCATTTGAGCGCGTATTGGCGTATTCCCTTTAATGCAAATGAGAAAGAGTTGAAGTGTTCTTTAGAGGTCTCTATTATTCCAAACGGTGATGTTGTTCATGTTAAAGTGATAACCAGCTCGGGTGATCAAGCTTTTGATCAGCATGCTATTAACGCTGTTTATAAATCATCACCATTACCCGCTTTAGATGAGCTGCCGAATAAAGAGCGTCCAAGAAAACTGACATTAACATTTATTCCAGAACATATTACTGCTTATGAATCGTTTATTGATTGATCAGCCCCATGAGCTTTTTAGGAAAGACAAGGAGAGTAAATGAATTTGATAGTCATTCAATATAATGTTTTTTATAAGATAAAAAACATACTTTTTATCTTAATGTGTTTTACCTATGCTTGGTCATTAGATGTTTTGATTACAGAAGCTCAACAACATAAAACATCTTTCTTAGTCGCAATGACGCATCAAAATAAACATGAAAATCTTGTAACTGATAAGTTGATAAAAAATTTTGAAATATTAGATACAATTCAAACTATAAAAGCTCCAGGGCCATTAAAAGAAATTTCCTATTATCGAAGGAATAAAATCGATTTCTTGGTTGCTATCACAGTTGATGAAAAAAAACTGCCTTATTGTGTTGATATTCAACTGATCTCTCCATGGGGTGCTTCATTAGAGACAGAGAGAAAACAATGGCCAGTCATGTTAAGCAAGAAATTTGAATTTCACACCGAAAAAGATTTACAGCAAATTACAAATCAGATCACAGATGATATTATCAATAGAGCTCTTTGTCTCCAAGGTTTTGCAAGCTACCCGATTGCGTATGTTTATAAAAAAGATAAAACAAAGATTGTTATTAGTGATATTACGGGTGATTTGAAAACAAATTTGTATGAATGTCATTATCCGATTCTTGGATTAACTTGGTCTCCAGATGGCAGCAAACTGGCTTTTATTGAAGTTCAAGACAATGGTCCCGTTTTAAAAACTGTCGATCGTTATAAAAAAATAATACAAGAACATGTGCGTGATATGTATGTTGCCTCACCTCTGTTCAGCAATGATAGTCAATCTTTATATTATGTAGCCGCTCCCTATAGTGTTGGGCAAATTTTTAAAAAAAATTTAGTGACGAATAATATCGAGATGCTTACAGTGGGTCAAGATTGGATTATTGATATTAATGAAGGATCCGATTCTTATAATCTTTTAGTGACTGCAGATCGGATAGGTACTGCTCAGTTGTATGAGTTTAATATCCTAAATAAACGATTCAAGCGTTTAACATTTAATGAAGATCAGTGTTCAAAAGGATTCTTAAGTTTGAAAAATAAAGCTTTATTTTATACAGTAACGACACCTGCTCAAACTGTTTTGGTCAAACGTTCATTGACTGATAAGAGTTTTGATTCAACATTGGTGATGAGCGATCATTATGCTGAAGGCGTGACCATGCCAGAAACACAAGGGATAGCAGTCTTTGAAAAAACAGCGCAAGGCCAGTCTGTTATTATCATTAAATCAATGAACAGTGGCTTAGAGAGGGTTTTATTTGATCAAGATGGTGGTGGCGAGTACTCATCACCCAGCTGGGCAAGCCAGCCGGGATTTTGAGTAAGATATTATTTATGAGTAAAAACAATCTCTACACGGCGATTAAGCGACTGAGCTTGATCGTTTTCAGTTGTAGAAAGAGGTTTTTCTTTACCATGGCTAGAGACAGTGATTTGAGAGGCTTTAGCACCATGCTCTTGTAAGCATTTAGCGACAGCATCAGCACGGCGTTGGCCTAGTGCAAGATTGTATTCTTTTGTTCCACGAATGTCAGTGTTACCAATAACATTAACATGTGCTTCTGGGTTTTTCATTAAATATTCAGCAACAGCTTCGAGCAGTTTTTTATTGGTATCATCAATAGCTGATTTATCATATTGAAAATAGTATACAGTTGTTAAATTTGCTGTTTTCTCTGAGGCAGAATGTCCAGCGACTTTGACAGGTTGCTCTGTTTTAGCATCTGGTTTGACACTATTTTGATATGCTGAAGTGTTTTCAGAATATTGACATCCTGAAAGGACTAAAGCTAAGCCAGCGATTGCAAGTTTAAGTTTCATGAAAAATCTCCTTATCTTTCTAAATAGGTTGCTTCGTTCATATGATATAACTAGCACATAAAGGGGGATTGTTGTTATAAATGACATCCCTCTGCATTTCATCATACCGGAGTCTTTCTACTCGAACAACTCTTTGATGATGACTGAATGAAAAATTTTTGC
>RFNU01000083.1 GCA_009927065.1 bacterium
TCAGCACAGTGTTGCTGTCGCCTAATCGGAAGCCCGCTCATTCATGGCCGGGTACTAGAGCTCTTGCGCCCTGCGTGTGATCGCATACTGGCAGCTGGAGCTGCAGTATAAATTGATGCATGAGCAGGAATATCAGTTAAATCGATATCAGCTTGATCTAATGGCTTTCCAACAAAAAATTCAGCTTTTTTATGAATAAAAGATTTAGGCATCAAAAAACTATCGAACAGCTCTTCAGCAAGACCATAACATGTCTTTAACATTTGAAAAATGTTACATGCATGGAAAGTGGCTTGAAAAGTAAAAAATGGAAAAATGAAGAGTGCTAATTGTGATGTAGAGAGAGCGCTTAAACTCTCTAATACCACTTTGTCTGACAACGTCTTTGATAGGAAATATAGTAATGCACCAGTGAAATGAGCATAGAGAAAAGAGCTTGCAATGATACATGATATCAATATTGTTTTATTTTCAGAATCGTAAGGATCATCTAATTTTTTATAAGCGACTGACACTCCAAGATAAACAAGCGGCAACATAGGCATCAATAAACTCAAAATAAGAAGCTCGCTGCTTAACGAGCTGCTTTTAATGATGCAATAGAAGGCTATGTGTGCAATAGAATAGAAAACATATTTATTAAAGTGACGTTCTCTAGGATCATTAAATAACTTTTGAGCTGTCGTCCGCATTGGCTTAAATGCATCAAGAGAAAGAAAAATTCTTTCTCCATATTGCTCCCAGAACCCTGCGCAACGAGAATATCCGAATTCAACAAGCTTTGCTGTGCTATCATTTTCATCGTATATAATATGACCACAGCGGGTATCTCCATGGATTAACCCTGTTTTTTTATGAAAATCATCTAAAGCATTATGACTTGCTTTGAGTAGAGCATAATACTCATCATAAGACATATCGCGCTTAAAACAAGAATCCAACGTTTTTCCAGAATCTTTATTGATCATTAAACAATACCTTCTGTTTTGATGATCATAAAACCAACTGTTTAAAGAACCCATTTTATAATGAGCATAAAGTTCACGATATACACAATAAGCTTGACGCTCAGAGGTGATAGCACAAGTGCTGCCTTCAACACCATCTGGAGCTTCATTAATAATCTTAGCTACAAGATGTTCATAATTGGCCACTTGATAAATTGAAGAAAACTTCCCCGTGGTTCCTATTGAGACATTAGTAATTTTGTATAACACTCTTATTAAACCTATTACAAATCATATTATAATTAACTTATATGTTTTGATAAAATTAATCAATCGATTCATTATTGGTAATGTGTGAATTGATGCAAAATGAATCCACCAGTAGGATAGGTTGGGCAAATGCATGCAAACATAAATGCAGCTCATGTGATTAAAAAACAACCAAGCAAAGGAACGGAGTTATTAGCCTGCGCTATAGCCTCATTCGGGTGGTTCCCTTAAAAAAACCATACTTCATCTTGTTGGTTAATGAATGAGTTTTCCTCAAAAACCCCTGTTTCTTTGATAAACCAAAAGTTTTCACCGACATAAAGGGCCAAGTTGTGCTCTTGGCAGAATCTACGTAAAGCAATTTTAACGCTATCCCAATACCAATTATCTCCACAAAGAATACCTCTCTTTCCTTTGACAAAGGGGTACCAAGCGGATAAATTTTTTAAGACTGAATCAGTATCATAAGCAGCATCAAGGTAAATTAAATCAGGATTAATAGCAGCAAGTGTTTCTGCTGCTAATAGCGAGTCGCTCTTGATAGGAATAATTTTATCTGTTAATTTCGCTCTAATCGTATTGCTTAGGAATTGTTCATACAACGTAGGAAGCTTATCTTGAGCGACTTTATCATTTGCATCTTCAATAGACCCTTTCCATGTATCAATACTGTATAATTTTCCATTTTTAGGTAAAAGCTGCCCGATATGCCTCGTTGATTTTCCAAGCCAAGATCCAACCTCTACAACTGTTTTTATTTTTGTGTCGTTAAAAAAAAATATCTTTTGGATCCATCGTGCATTTTTATACCATCCATGATCATCAAAAGGTAAGACGGGCTGTATATCTTTATAAGGGGGAGGCAACAACGATGTTGCTATAAATTCATTAGAAGCATGCATATCAATAAAATTGTCTTCAACAACAGTCAGAACCTTTATAGCTGGCATAGTTACTAGCATCATTATCGAGCAAAAAAACACGAATATTAATAAAATAACCACTATTTTATTTTTAACTTTTATCAACATGCTGAGCGCCAACTACTTATCGTTCTATAATACCAACAATATAATTGTAATTTTCCTTATTTGCCAATAAAAAAATAACTGG
>RFNU01000223.1 GCA_009927065.1 bacterium
AGTTTGGCGCTATCTCTTTATTAATTACAGCAGCTGCTTACCTATCAGGAACCGCACTTATTGTCGGAGGCCTCATGAAATTAAAAACTCATCGCGATGCTCCACAGCAAACACCTTTAGGCGTTCCTTTAACGATGATGAGTGTTGGTGCTTTATTGATTTATTTACAAAACTCTGTATCTATGATTGGAGGGACATTTTTTCCAAGCGCTAGTACTGCAGGGATCTCCGGCTTCAGCATGCTCACGATCTAGACAAGATGAATATAAAAGAGAGAGGACTATTTCGATCAGAGAGTTATTGTGCGCCTATAGGTTAAAAATATTATTGTTAGCAACAACCTTGAAGTCAAAAGAAGATGTTATAATTTTTGATCATGACGTGAGATTAAAATCAATAGCTTTAGCGAATTTCTTGCATTTAACAATGCTCTGATATACTGAATAAAAGTATTACTCATTAATTTAATATTGTGGATTTTTATGCGGACTAAGGTATTTTTATTTTTTACTTTTTTTTATTCTTCTTTTTTATCTGCTGCTGCACAGTCAACACTTGGTGATTTAGCCAAGAATCTTACAAAACAGTCACCACCATGGGAAATGTTGATTACAGCCTCAGCTTATCTTATAGGCCTTAGTTTTATTATTAGTGGAACTATCAAATTAAAACATCACCGTGAAATGCCCCAACAAGTTCCTTTATTAGCACCTATTGTGCTAATAAGTGTTGGCGGATTTTTAGTATATTTTCCATCGACGATTAATGTGTTGGCAAAGACATTTTTTGGAAATTCACAGATATCTACCGGAGTGTTTGTTTATAGTCAAAACACACTGATAGATGGCACAACGTTACAAAATATATCAACAACTTCTTAATCTAATCATAAAATTGAAGAATGATTATGTTACGAGATTAATGAAATTTTTATTAAGGGCAATTGGCTATGTCAAAAAGCACACATCCTCTCTTTGGTACGATTGATAGTTTTCTTGGATGGTTAAATGAATCATTAGGTCAATCGGTTTCATCTTATTGTGATCTTGAAACTGCTGAGTCTAGATATAATTTAGTAGCCACTGATGGTTCACTTGTTTCTATTTTTCGAGTGAATGGCTCAACTAAGCTTGTAGGTCCAGAAGAATATGAAAAAATCATGGGACATGTTCATGGAGCTTTAAAAACAGGTCTCTCACAACCGGGTTATAATATTCAAGTGTATTTTGAATATGACGAAAAACGTTCAAATGAACAAATCGCCAATATTTTACAACCATCAATCAATACAGCAGAACGGCTTCAACTTGATTTAGAAGATTTATTTGAAGAAAGACAGCAAGTCTTACAACAGTCATGTCATTTTGAGCAGTGTTATTTTGTTATTTGGACATTAGCGGTAGGTCTTACGGGTGAGCAATCCCAGATAGCTGTGAGTGAAAAAGCTGCAGGGATTAAGAAAAACAAATATCCTTATCTCAAATATAGTCAAAATTTGATAGCAGCTATTCCTCAATTACGTGAGTCTCATCAATCTTTTGTCAAAATATTACTCAATGAAATGCAAACTGCTGGACTACATTGTGAACTCTTGGATGTTTATCAAGCCTTAAATAAAATCAGATCTTCTGTTGATTATCCGGCAACTTCTTATGACTGGCAAGCATTTTTACCCGGCGATAAACTCACAATGAGATTTAAAGAAGAAAATGATATTTCAAGTGTTTTTTATCCGCCGCTATCACAACAACTCTTTCCAAGAGATGGTGAAATTATTGACTTACGTACAGTACGTGTTGGAGATTTAATTTATTCAACTGCAACAATTGATATATTTCCTAAAGATATTAAGCCATTCCAAGATTTGTTTTCTCGATTACAAGCAACAAAAATTCCATGGCGTATTTCTTACCAGCTCCAAAGTGGTGGTATAAAAGCTATGGGAATTAAACCAGCTCTTGCTGGGATCCTGTCATTTGCCGGATCTTATAACAAAATGATTTCTGATGTTTCAGAGCTTTTACGTAGAATAGAGGTTAGCTCAGATGAAGCTGTTATCCAGCTGAGAGTTGGTTTTACAACTTGGGCTGAATGCGGTGATCCCAAGTTACTCAGGGCTCGTATGTCTGAAATGATTAAAGCAGTTCAAGCATGGGGTTATTGCGAGATTGCAGAATACTCAGGAGATAGTTTTGCTTCTTTTATCTCAACATCTTTAGGGTTATCTAAAACTCATGTTGCAGACTGTACATCAGCTCCCCTGTATGAAGCGTGCACATTATTGCCAGTAACCCGTCCTACCTCAACATGGACATATGGCTCAATTGTTTTTAGAAGCCCTGATGGAAAACCCTTACTGTATCAACCAGGATCCCCTCAACAAACAACATGGATTGATTTGATTTATGCACGACCAGGTTCGGGTAAATCTGTTCTTTCTAACGCACTCAATCTAGGATTATCTTTACAAGCAGGTATTATTCGTTTACCTCGTATCGCTATTGTTGATATTGGTCCTTCAAGTAGTGGTTTAATCTCCCTTCTTAAGGAATCATTACCGGTGCATAAACGACATTACGTTTCCTATCACAGAATGAGGATGACACCAGAATATTCTATTAATCCTTTTGATACTCAACTCGGATCTCGTTTCCCAACGCCTCAAGAACGTGGCTTTTTAGTGAATTTCTTATCATTGTTATGCACACCTGTAGGAATGACAAAACCCTATGATGGTATATCTGATATGTGCGGTATGATTGTTGATGAGTTATTTAAAATAAAATCAGATCAATATGAGCCAACGCTCTATGCTAGAGGCATGATGGCGGAAATTGATTCTTGTATCGATCAGCTGCCTGAAGCGCGTATTGATGAACGTACAAGCTGGTGGGAAATCACTGATATGCTCTTTCATGGCGGATTCATTCGTGAAGCATATTTATGTCAACGTTTAGCCGTTCCCTTATTAGCAGATTCAGTGCAAATTGCACGTTCTTCTGCTGTAGCCGATCTTTATGGCACAATGAAAGCGCCAACAGGAGAAACTCTTGTTTCTGCTTTTAGTCGAATGATTTCAGCTGCAGTGCGTGAGTACCCTATTCTTTCTAGAATAACAGCTTTTGATTTAGGGGAAGGACGTGTTATCTCCTTAGATCTTGATGAAGTTGCCAAAAGTGGTGGTGAAACAGCCGATCGACAAACTGCTATTATGTATATGATAGCAAGATTTATTCTTGCAAAAGACTATTATTTGTCAGCTGACAACTTAAATGACTTTCCTACAGCATATCATGGGTTTCATGGTGAAAGAATTCGTGAAATTAGAGAAGATGCAAAACGCATTGTTTTTGACGAGTTTCACCGAACCTCTAAAGCTCAAGCGGTGCGTAACCAAGTTTTAATGGATATGCGAGAAGGACGTAAATGGAAAGTACAAGTCTGCCTGCTTTCACAAGCATTAGATGACTTTGATAAAGTCATGGTTGAATTTGGTACATCAATCTTTATTTTAGATGCAGGACCCAAGACTGCTATCGAAAAATCTGTCTCGACTTTTGGTTTATCTGCAACTGATGAAATTGCGTTATCAACACGGGTTCATGGTCCACGGGCTGGAGGTGCAACATTGCTTGCGCAATTTGCTACAAAAAGCGGTATTTATACACAGCTTTATACATTGACTCTAGGTCCTATAGAGTTATGGGCGTTCAATACCACATCGGAAGATGCTTATATTCGTAATGCGTTATATCTAAAAATAGGACCTAAAAAAACACGTCAATTATTAGCTAAGCTTTTTCCTTCAGGATCGGCCGCATCAGTTGTTGTTGAGCGTTTAGAAAATAGAAAGGGTAAAGCAACGCAGCAGGGACTTATTAGTGATCCTGAAAAAGAAAAAGGATCGATATTAGAGGAAATGGTTGCTGAAATACTTGAATATTACAAGAAAAATCAAAAATCTTAATGTTTTTTATAGGCGAGAGTGATTGATTTCACTTTAGCCTCTTCATTTTGTTAAAGTTTTTTATCAATGAGTCGATGTAAGGCTAAGAAGGTTTTACATATAAAGAAATCTAATGCTTGATCTATCCCATTATGGAGTGCCCGATAATCTACCAAAACTGCTTCAAGACTTTTTCACTTCCGAGATGAAACAGTTAGCCGATCAGATTGAGGTTGGAGTGAAAGAAAAAGGCCATAAAGAAACAATTCAATCGTTTAAAGATCAACCTCTTTTTAAAGAGGCATTAGGTTGGTTGGCAGTCGATCAGCGTGAGCAGGCCCTTATTGAAATAGCTTATAATGTTGAAAAAGATGATTTAACTCTTATTCATTTTGAGTGGAGAATACCTAATCAGCTCATTTCATTAACATTCTCTAATTTGTATTTTGTTGTATATTTTAATGAGTTATACACTCTTAACCCTTATACCAATCAATTAGTTTTAAGTAAACGAGGCGCTATCTTAAGAGCACTCACGAACCTTTCTTATACTCCTTGGAATGATTTTTTATTACCAATATCCAATCAAATGACAAAAGATTTTATGACACTACCGTTATTTGATAGTGGAAAGTTAACCTAGAAAAATCAGTTCAGCTGTATTAATGACTTAAGTTTAAAGAATTAAAAGGGTGATAGAATGTTAACTGAAGAAAAAATGCAAGAAATAAACAAGATAGCCAACCTTGATTTTTCTGTCTTACCATCACCGAATAGTTCGTTCAGTCAACCTCCAGCATCTGCTGTGCAGCAGGAGCTTATTGAGGCAGCTTTAAGAACATTTGGGTATCCTCCTTCAGTTATTGCGCAAGTTGATTTCTTCAGGAAACCTGAAAATCTTGAAACTCTGCAGCGTTTTGCTATCGATAAAACAGCAATAACGCAGAACGCAGACGCGATGAAAGAGCCTTACACAGGTATTAAAAATAATGTTTTTAGTACTCCTGAAGAAAAAGAAGCCGCCACGAAAGCTATTAATAATATTGATAATATGGCGCGTATTGTTCAACATGCAGAGCAATATGTTGCTAGAATGCATCAAACATTTCGACAAGAAACATATAGTGAGTTTGACCAGAGATTAGCCTCTCTTCAACAGAAAATAGGACCATTACAACCCGAGGATGTTGATCAGCTCAAAGAGGTGCTGGAACGGTACGGTCGATTAAAAAGCCAATTTTATGATCAATCACCAGTTAAAGTCACTGAAGATAAAAATAAGAATGAATTGGTCGTCCATGCGCCACCTGGTGTTGATAGCTATAATTTTATGGTGCATTTACAAGCGCAGGCATTTTTAGAAGATCTCAAGGCACATCGTGCAGAACTCAAGGCAGCGCAATCTACGGTAGGTGTTGAGATATCCCGTGTAGAGACTCCAGCTCCTAAAGTAACAATAGCCGTGAGTGAAGCTCCTAAGGTAACTTTAAGTACAGATGCTGTTTCTAGTAAAAAAGAATCTAATCCCACTGATGATACAGATCCTACTGTAGAGATTGCAGGAGGCGATCCAAAAGTTGTAGCCAATGATCGTAGGGCTAATTATATAGATCCGACCGGCCCAAAAAGTCAAGATCCTATCGTTGCTGCAATGCAGTATTTGGTAGATATGTTATTAATTATTCACTTAAATCATATGAATGAGGCTCAAAAAGCCGCGACACACAGAAGTGTCGACAATTGTAGAACAGCATTTCAGGACTTTGCGCGAGAGAATCCAGAGGCTGCAAAAGCATTCTTGGATCAATATAAAGATACACAGATTCATCGCTTACTGTCACATGATGGATTGGGTGTCAATCAAGCTCGAGATGAATATTATGATAGTCGCACAAAAGATTCTCCGCGTACCGAAATTATTGTACCTAGGTCTTGGCCCGCAGGTGAAGTGATAAGTAAGTTAAAAGAAATGACAAGAATAGACAACGCACCTATAGTGCAGACGTTGCTATATGGATCAACTCCAGCTAGCCTCAGTAAACACGTAGCTGACAATCTTGCTGTGACAATAGAGCAGAAAGCCGGAAAATCAGCGAAGCCTAGCCCTCCAACGTCGCGGTAGTTAAAGAGGACTTGCGCTTTATATTAAGTGATATTCTTCCACCACTAAATTGCTAAA
>RFNU01000035.1 GCA_009927065.1 bacterium
TCCGTAATCATCAACAAGAGACATCAACTCCTCTTCAAGAAAAAACTATCGGTTATGCTCGCGTCTCCTCATCCGACCAAAAAGAAGATTTAATCCTTTAAGAACAACGCTTAAGTGAATACTGTGACCGGAAAGTCTAGACGTATTGAGTGATTTCAGACCTGGGCTCTGGCATAAATTTCCATAAAAAAGGTCTTAATCAGCTTATCAAGCTTATCTGTACACGAGCGTTTTCGAGACTTGTTCTTACGCATCAAGATAGACTCCTACGTTTTTTACCGCCAAGATGTATGCAAGACGCTCACATGGCCACCGCAAAGCAGCTTGAGTAGCTCACGTTTACCTATCAAACGCGTTTACATTTAAATGAAGCTCAAGCTTCATTTATGGAAGCAACTGCTTCTTTACTCAATCAAGTAGAACATCGCTGATTTGCTGATCTTGCAGCAGGCATCCCCATGAATACGCTTAAATCAGCGTATCTTAAAGATTTTCAGATTACAGCGGGCCATTTTAATGCCTTACGGATAGGCTTAGACGGTAAAATCAAAGCAATTGAAGCGTTAAGAGCAGAGAACCTGAAAACGATTGAAGGCAAGATAAAGAAACTGGGTAAAGCCATCTCTTCCTTGGAGCAGCAGCCTAAGCGTTATAAGAACCCAGCTTTTCAACTGCATCAGAAAAAGCGTGCCTTCATCCGACAACAGCATCAACATGACCAACTGAAAACTCAAATCGAAGGCGGGAAGGTCAGTCTCTGTTTTGGCAGTAAAGCTTTATTTCGCAAGCAATTTCATCTCCAAGAGAATGGCTATGCTTCTCATCAAGAGTGGAAGCAATATTGGCAAGCTGCTCGCGCCTCACAGTTTTGCCTCATCGGCAGTAAAGATGAAACGATGGGGAATCAAAGCTGTGTGGCTACAGTGAATGACGATCATACCTTAAACTTACGCTTACGGGTACCTGATGCTCTTGCTGCTCAGCATGGTAAATACATGATCTTTGAACGCGTTCAACTGCATTATGGCAAAGATGCTATCCTAGGAGCGTTAACAGAAGATATGCAA
>RFNU01000241.1 GCA_009927065.1 bacterium
GTTGCCAGAGCCGTAGTGGCAACGATTAGAGCTCATCGTCTCAGATATAGGTAGGTTTTTTTGCATGCTGCTGCTTACCCTCATTATTGCTTATGATGACGATTTTCCTTGTTCTACAAGGTTTCCAGCCTGCAACACAAGCAATCTATCAGCTGTTTTAATGGTTTCTGGTCGATGTGCAATAATAACGCGTGTGATATTGAGATGCGCAATAGCAGTACTCACCGCATGTTCTGTTGCAAGATCAAGATGAGATGTTGCCTCATCGAGGAATAAAATACGTGGCTTCTTATATAAAGCTCTAGCTAATAAAATGCGTTGCTGTTGCCCACCAGAGATCTGCGATCCAAGCTCTCCTACCAGAGTATGATAACCCATCGGCATAGCTTTAATATCCTGATCAATAGCAGCTAACTGAGCACAATACTCAACATATTGATCGTTGATATTTTCATCAAAAAATGCAATGTTTTCACGAATACTGCCAGCAAGAAGACTGTCATTTTGCATCACAGAAGCAATACTTTCACGATAATGAGCTAGCTGGCGATCTGCTAACTTAATGTCATCAATAAAAATATCTCCCGAAGTACTTTCAAGCAATCCGATTAAGATCTTCATTAACGTTGATTTACCACAACCTGATGGCCCAATTAACGCAACAGACTCCCCTTCTTTTATTTCAAAGTTTAAGTTTTGAAATAAAAGAGGTTCAAAAGCATCATACCGAAAGGATAAATTCGAAACACGTATGCTTCCTTTAATCGGAGTTGTTAATTTATCTCGCTGTTTATCATCAAAACAAGGATCGGTATCCTCTAGAGCAATGTCAGCAAGTCGTTCTAAGTGCAGTTTCATCATTTTCACTTGAAAAAAATTATCAACCAAACTGCTAATAGCTCCTGTAAACTGGCCTTTGTACTGTAAAAATGCATACATCATCCCTAAAGAAAATATTTCTTTAGGATTGATAATCATTTTGGTGCACAGATATAAAATAATGATATTTTCTATAGAAAATATCATTTTGTTGATCACGGCATAACTTGTTGAAAATTGTTCTGTTTTAATACCAACATTATAAGCATTAGCTAATTTATTTTGCCATAATCCTTGACGCTGATGTTCTTTATGAAACAACTTAATGGGTTGAATAGAATGTAATGTTTCTAAAAATACTGAGCGTTCTTGTCCGCCTGCAACAATCATTTCTTCATTCAGCTCTTTAAACGTTGAGAGAGTTGCTGCACGCAGAAGAATATATAGACTCAATGCTACAATAGTAACCAATGTTAATTGCAATGAATACAAGATCATCATTGATAAAGAGAAAATAACCATAATCCCATCAAGTGTGGACTCAACAAATGTGGTCGTCACTAGATTCTGGATTGCTTGTAATGAACCAAATCTCGACATAATATCGCCAGTCTGGCGTTTAATAAAATAACTCAACGGCAACCTAATTAAGCGTCCAAATAAAGCATTTTGGACTTGCAAGCTCATGCTCTTTGTTAAATACAATAAAAACATTGATCGCAAAACACTTGTGGCTGTTGAAAAGACTGTTAAAAGCGAGAACCCTAGACACAAAGATGTTAACAGTGAAACATCTTTGTAAATAATGACATCATCAACAATAAAGCGCATTAATAATGGATTAATCAACGCCCAAAACTGCAAAATAAGAGTAATACAAAAAAGCATGATCAAGCTTTTTTTAATACCTTTGAGCGATCTCCAAAAATCATAAAGAGAGATTGTTCTTTTTTCTTCAGCTTGCACAAAGTCAGCGCTGGGATAAATTTCTAACGCAACTCCAGTAAAACTCTTTGATATTTGATCAAACGTTAAAGTACGCACACCAATAGCTGGATCGTGAATGATAGCACCTTTTTTTGTTACCTTTTTCAAAACAACAAAATGATTCAAATCCCAATGTAAAATACAAGGAGCATGAAGTTGATCGAGCTCATCCAACTCCAGACGTAATGCTCGAGAATCCAGCTTCAACGATGAGGCCAACTCTACCATTTGTTGTAAATCCATCCCTCGAGAAGATACTGGGAAACGTTGTCTTAATGCTGAAAGATTTGTATCAAATCCATAACTGCTTGCAATCATCGCTAAGCAGGCTAAACCACACTCCGACATTTCAGATTGCATCATAAGAGGCAATTGTTTGACTAAACTAAAATTAAGCTTGGCTATGAGTTCTTCCTGTCCAGAAAGAAAGTTTTGAAGATGATGAATTTCATCTTCTGTGAAAGATATTTCTTTATACTTTGCTAAATCTATTGCTTGAATTTTCTCATTGAGCTTCTCATCAATGCCAGTGCTTTGCTGAGAAAGATTTTGTAATTCTTTGAAATCTTCCTGAGAATACTGAGAAAGTACGCAATTTGTCTCTAAATTTATTTTATGGAAAAGAACATTTAATTTTTCATTCATAACAAATCTCTTGCTTTAATGCTTAGCGTAAGCGATAAATGGGTTCTAATATTTTCTGAATAATGGTCATTTCTTGCGTCTTAATATCAGCATCTAAAACTAATCCTTGTTTTAAAGGAAAGCGCCCATCAGGCTTCATCGCTTGCTGATCTAACTTCACATAAACTACATAAATCGGCTCGGATTGCTGCTCTGAGCCTTGATAAAGAGAATCACTGATATATTCAATCCGGCCCAAAAGGGTTCCATAATGTTCATACGGAAAAGCGTGTACACGCATACTGACTCGCTGACCAACCTTTATTAAGCCAATGGAGCGTGAAGAGACAAATAACTTGCTCACAAAATAATCATCTTCTTTTTGTAAATCACCAACATGCTGTCCTGCTCGAACGAATTGTCCTTTTTTAAAGTTAAGCTGAGTAATTCTTCCCGAAAAAGGTGCGTGTACAATATTGACTGTTGATCTATTAATTTCTATGAGTTTCTTCGCAAGTTCAGCAACCTGTTGCTCCCACGCTAAATTCTTCTCATCATAATCTTGTTGTAGTTGGCGTGCGGCTAACTGTTCGTTTTCAATTTTGCTGCGTAATTGATGAATATTATTATTCATATTAATCAGGTCTTTAATAGCGGCATTAAGTTCATTTTCCGCACGATCTAATTGAACTTGAGGAATAGAACCTTTTTCATGAATTTGCTTCATGCGATCAAATTGGAATGTGGATGTTTGTACCATTTTCTCTTGCAAAGGAAGCTGTTGCTCTAAAGCTGTTAAATTAATACGGGCTTGTTCAACAAAAATCTCGTGCTCTATTTTTTTTAATTCTAAATCACGCTTAAGCTGTTGCCCGCGAATGAATAAACGTTTCTCATCTTCTTGCAATTGCTGACGTAAAACTTGATCATAATCCATGCCTTCATCAAGACGTTGTTTGGTCGTAATTGTTAGTATTTTATCTTGAGGATGGACGAGATCACCTTGATGAAAATAGACATGCTCAATATAACCTGTTTGAGGTGCATATAAAGAAACAAGACCCTGATTAGGCTCGATAATACCTTGAACGGTCTCTTTTGTGTAATAGCGACCAAAAAATATTAAAATCAAAAAAAGAAGGGTTGTTACACCCATGGCTTGAAAAGCTCTCTCATAAAACTTATTAGGTTTGATGAGAACGGTTCCCCACATTGAATTTTTCTTTGATTCCAGGACTTCTGGTCTAAAAAAGCTCATTTATACAAATCATTGATTACGATACAGTAAGCCTATCAGAATATTCCTTGTCATACAATAAAAAAAATCCGTAAAATTGACGTATCATTATGATTATTATGTGTATTTATATTTTGTTATTTATTCAACCAGTTCTTTTATTTTTTCAATGAGTTGTTTATTTGAAGGAGTTGTTAACGGTAAATAAGTCTCTACTAAAGAGCCATTTCTATCAAAAAGGTATTTATGAAAGTTCCATTTTGGTTTTGCATAAGAGCCTAACCATTGATATAAAGCAATAGGATCTTTTTTAACGACATGAACTTTTTTTGTTAAAGGAAATGTGACGCCATAATTCAATTGACAAAAATTAACAATCTCATCATCGGCAAGAGGCTCTTGCCCAAAAAAATCATTACTGGGAACACCAATAATCACGAGTCCTTTATCTTTAAACTCTTGATAAAGTTTTTCAAGCCCTTCTAATTGAGGTGTAAAGCCACACTTACTTGCTGTATTGACCAATAATATAGCTTTAGCGCTGCCTTTATACAAATCCCAGTTCCACGGTTGATGAGAGGACGTTTCTAGAGCGTAATCCCATAAGACACCTTCTATTAAACTATTCATAACCATTCTCTCTTTGTTGGAAATTGTGCTCTCTTGCTTTAAAGATATCCCGATCAACAAAACGATACAAGTCCGACCAACTTAATGAAACATTTTTCATTAAACAAGTTTCTTGATCTAAGTGAGATAATATACCTTTTTGAAAGAGCCTTAACAAAAAATAATAAGGGCTAATACCTTCGATAGAATAAATTTTATACCGCTTACACAAGTCTTCAAAGAGGTTTGGATCAATAATAGTGACTTTGTCTTTGAGAAAACTTTCTGCATAATAAGCAACTTGCTCATAGTAATCAGCTTTATTCTCTAAAGCCAACTCTCGCCATTGAAGGACTTCTTTAACTTCTCGATAACACCCCCGACAGATATCATCACCATAAGTTGTTGAACAAAAACCAATACAAGGAGAAGGGCTATAGCGTTCTTTATTATTCATAGATTTTTTTAAACAAGAATATCTGCATACGATACTGAATTGTACTTGAGCTGAAAAAGAAAGGATAGATAAAAACGATGATATTAAGACATTGATACACAAATTTCTTTGCCTATTCACTTGATGAAATTGTGAATATAATCATCAAGTGAGATTTTCAGTGTAATTCTTTTCTATTATTTTTATGCTTGATTTAAAAGCTGTTTAATGATTCTTCTTATAGCTTGACTTGTCGGTAGTGTCATAGGCTCAAAAGATTCAATTAAATCTCCATTTTTATCAAAAATATATTTTTGGAAATTCCATTTTGGCTTTGTATGTTCACTCAGCCAGCTATAAAGAGGATCGATGGGTTGTTGGGTAACATGAATCTTACTCATAATGGGGAATGTTACACCATAATTTAATTGGCAGAACTCAGTAATATACTCATCAGTTAAAGGCTCTTTACCAAGAAAATCATTACTTGGCACACCAATAACCATTAATCCTTGAGATTTAAATTCTTGATAAATAACTTCAAGATCATGTAGCTGCGGTGTGAAATCACAACGACTTGCAATATTCACTAACACAATCACTTTGTATTTATCTCGATAATTGGCAAGAGGGAAGTCTGCGCCTGCAGGTGTTTTAAGAGAGTAATTCCATAAATTCCCTTTCAAAAGCTGGCCAACACCAGCGTAAGCATCAGACTCTAGCATAAAACTGGAAAGATCGTTTCGTTCAAAACGAATTGCTTCATACAGCGGGGTTGAGTGAGCTATGCCCATAAGAGCATTAATATAAGCCCCTTTATGAATCAGGTCGCTGACTGCACTTTTATCGCCTTCACGACAGGCTTTTAATAATGATCGATTAAGAGAGGATTGGTTATATTGACTTATTTCTAATCTATAGTTCTTATAAATTTTATAAGAAAAAAAGGCTACAAGAACAGTTGATAATAAAGCGCAAGATAATGATAATATATAACTTCCTAAAAGATGTCTATCTAAAAGTTGATAATCAAAAATCAGTACGCACAACCACATCATTATGATACTAAAGATCATTTTATTAAAAATATTAACAGCCGACTTTTTATCACAATGAGCTTGAACTTCATCATAATTATCAGCAAGCATGGCATAAATATTTAAAGCAATCGGAGTTGTTCCAGCAATTTTTCTCTCCCACACTGAATAGAAATATTGTAACTCTTCTTGACTCAGTTCTTTCTCATGCAATAAGACTTTGAGTTTATCGAGATGCTCTTGAGAGCATTCTTCTTTTTCACATAGTTCTATTATTTTGTCTAAGTGTTTATTGATTTTTATAAAATAACTAAATTTAGCCTGACTAATAGGGTGTTGCTCTAAAGCAAAGAGTGTCAGGTCTACCAAGACATAATGACGTTTATGAATCATCCACGCAAATGAGTCCATAACATCTTGATGTGGAAAGAGTTGAAAGGTTCTCATGGATTCAATCAATAACATTTCGAACACTTTAGGACTATCATGCTCAAAAGCAATCCGCAACGCTGTTTTTTTATTTTCTAAAATAGCAAGCAGAGGCATGCCTCGAGTTAGGAGTTCTTCAATAACTTCAGTATGACCATTAATAATTGCCCTAAAGTAGGTGTTTTTTAAAACCTGAATTTCTTCAGGAGTTAATCGGGCCTGATCTTGAACTTTTCTAACGTAAGAGACGCGCATAGCTAACTACTTAAAATAGACTATTTGATTTAAGTATAAGTTGCATTTACTGATTTTGCTAACCTAAGAATTACAATTCCATTGTTAGCAAAATTTAAAAAAATAGAGATTTTATTAGAAGTAAACAAGAAAAATAATAAAGTTATTGGCCTAAAGACCTTTCATCAGAAGTATTATTGTCCAGAATCGATTTTCTTAGTAGTGCCAGCTCTGCTTCTTGTCTTAAATGAATTTCATGATTCACTTGATCCACAATACGTTGACGTGATTTTTCCCATAGCGTAAACAAATAAGTCGATACTGAGACAGCAACAACTTGGCCAATTTTCAGCATCAGAGCTAAATCTCCACCTTGGACTATCTTTCTATCTGATTGTTTTAAAATAAACATAAAATTTTCCTCAACACTTAATTCGCTTTTTTGATCAAAACGTCAAAAACAATAGTAATTAAACCAACAACAACTCCTTTGACTAAAGAAACGGTCCATGGCTTTGTCCCTATATGCGGGCGAAAACTCTTAATATCTTCTTCTATATTTTCATTCTCTTGTTTTAATTCACTTTTGCCTGCATAAATTAATTTGTAATTTTTAATATGTAAGTTTTTCATAAAATCTTGCAAGAATCATATTGTTTTTAATCATTGAGATATAAACTTATATTCAGTCTCACAGCCTCCTTTGGTGCAATCAATGTAACTCTTATATTGTGAATAATGATGGCCTAGAAAATTTTTTTTATACCAAACAACTTTATTCATTTTTATTTTGAGTAGATTTTATCATTTCCATCTTGATAGATTCATTAACTTTAAGTAACAAATAACATTATGTTTTCAGTATTACTGAATAAGAAATGAGATAACTCGTGTTGAGTTAAAACATCTTGATTTTTTTAATGTATTTGAACACTAATTAACCTATGATTATGATTACAAATGATATATAATGCATCGCAATGATTTTAGCAGCTATATTTTTGTCAAAGGTTAGAATTTTATGGATTTTTTTTTTGATGTTGAACAATTCAATCGATCTCTTTTAAATAACGATATTTCCTATATTCGTCAAATGATCAAAAATGGGTTTGATGTCAATACCTGTATTGATGACCCTGCTGACGATTCAAGTCCTCAAAAAACTATTTTAATGTTTGCTATTTTAACCAATGCTTCTCATATTGTTGATTTTATATTAAGCTATCCTGACTTAGATCTAAGTATAACTGTTCCTCACGATGCTGGAATTTCAAATCAAATGAATGCTCTTGAAGTTGCAGCGTTGGCTCAACAGACTGTATTTGCTGAAAAAATATTAAACGTGTTGCGTGAGATGTCTTTGAATCGGATTGAATCAAAGAGTATTTTTAAAAAAATGCGCAATTCTTTATTAATATATTGTATCAGTTCAAACCTCTTATCTTTTATTGAATTGATTCTAAAAGATTTTAATGATCCTCAAATCCATTTTTCCATTCTTAATAAAATTTTAATAACTTATATAGACAATCTCACTATACTAGATTTGGTCTTGAAATGCGGCGCTAATCCGAATTTCATTGTTGATGTAGAAAATGAACAGCTAATCAATAGCATTCTTAATCAAAATCATGGCTCTATTGTGCATCTTATTGATTGTTTAATTAAAAGCGCTGCTGCACTGGATATGCAGAGTAACGCCCAAAGAACACCGCTTCACAACGCTGTTTTGCGCGGTCGTCTAGATATCGCAAAAGTTTTAATTCAGTATGGCGCTAAAATAGATCATTGTGATGATAACGACCACGCTCCAATTCATTACGCTATTATTGCAAACCACTATGAATTGGCTGCTTTCTTCCTAGAAAATATCCCGAATATTTATTTTGTTAATCGTAAACATCAAAACTTACTGCACTTTGCTGCCCTCTCTAACAATGTAGCGATTGCAAACTTGTTACTCAAGAAAGCTCCGGCCCTTTTGAATCTTAGTGATCTTTATGGAAAAACTCCTTTGCATGTGACGATTGCTTATGAGCATTTATCTTTTTTTAATTTTCTGGTAATAGAACAAGGCTGTAATATAGAAATCAGCTCTAACGACGGCAACACTCCATTACTCGAGGCAGCAAGATTCGATCAAATTGAAATGATCAAGATACTATTAACGAAAGGCGCTGATATTCATAAAAAAAATATTCTTGGAGAATCCATCGCTCATATGGCAGCCTATGATTCCAATAAAGAGCTATTTGAATTAATTATTGAATATCACGGCAATATTGAAGCTCAAAATAATTTTTTTGTGAGCCCTATTCACATCGCTTGCTCCTACGGCCATTTAGAAATAGTAGAGTTATTAATCGAAGCTAACGTAGCCTTAGCTCCTGTTGACAGTCATTCAAACACCCCCCTGCATTATGCAGCTCTTAACGGACCTGATTCATTAGATGCTCACGTTATAGTACAGCGCCTTATGGAATACAACATTCCGATTGATAGCCTCAATCATGAGGGTAAAAGCCCATTAAGATTAGCTATAGAATCAAAAAATCTTCAAACCATCGATGTTTTACTGACTCGAAATATAAAAATTAATAGCCAAGATTGTAACAATTTGATTGAATTTGAGGACAATCCCGAAGTGCCATACCAAAACATTATTGACTTTATTAATGAGCGTTTTGCTGAAAAACAAGAAAGAGCCTGGGTACTGTATAGTAAATGTGTTACAGGCTTAGGGTTATCGATAAGCGAACAATACTGGATGATGGAACATCCCGATTATATCAGCAACCGTTTTCTTAAACTATTTTCTATCCGTCCGTTTCCAGAGCTCAATCATAAAGGTTATCCCATAAATTGGCCGAACATGTTATTATTGCGCAAAATATTTGACTCTATACTCATTCAACACGAGCCTCTTGTTGAATTATTCATGGATAATATTGAAATGAATACAATGTTATCCATTTATTCAGAGCTTGGTGCTGTACCACTTGAAGTGTATTTATCTAAAAGCGCTGAAGAACTTCATATTACACCACAACATCTTGAAGCTGATGAATTCGAGCCATCACTCTTTGTCAAGACCAAAGAATCTGCGCAAAAAATAGTCAACATTCGAGAGTCATGCAATAAACCTAAAAAACTGATTTGTTTTGTCTTAAATTTATTTTCACAGATCATTGTTGATTATACTTCACTTAAAGCCACATTAGATACCGCTTTAGGCGACTCTGGACTTTCTCTCCATTATCTCTCTAGCATGCATGATTCTTTAAATGATCTCTTAAAAACCAGTAAAAAACATCAATTTGGTGGAGAATGTTTATTAGAAATAAGATCTTTTTTAAGTTGTCTGAAGACGCATATTGATCCAGACACAATATATCCGCGCATACTCAATATCATTAGGCGCAGCCCTGTTGATATAATTGACGCGCATATTAAGAGTGGTTATTATGAATCATGTTATGGTATTAACTTTTTATATTATATAGATCAATTAAAGATCGAACAAACTGACGATAGTCTCTTACTCATCATCAAAGAAAAAGTGCAATTGTATTTAACCAATAAAAATTTAATACCCACTAAGACGTTGATGTTAAGTAATACGCACAATCAACCCTCTTCAGTGCTTTGTGAGAACAGCGAGGTGCGAAATAGGGAGATGTTGCGATCATAAGGTAAGGGCGGTATGATACAGGCGCCTAATCGGTTGCCTGCAATCAAAAGAACATAGACCTGTTGTAAAAAATAGGTACACAACTGAGTTTAGAGCGCATCATGAATATGATGAGGAACATGCTGATTGAACAGTAAGCGTACCGCTGTCCAGTCAGTCTCCTTCATGTACGTGACTGTCCCTCTCAGTAACTATTTAATTTTACAACAAAACTATTACTTTTTATGCAACTTTTAATGTTTGCTCACACAATGTAGTACAATGCATATGTCATTTAATTTTACACACTTTATACAGAGTCTTTACAATAACGACTTAAGATATCTTAAGCATCTGAAATCAGAAGGATTCGATCCTAATATTCTGTTGTTCGATCCTTATCATCCTTTAGAAAAGCATTATGCAACAATGTTACATTATGCCGCTAAAGAATGTCCTTCTGAGCTTATCCCTCAATATTTAATCGAAGAATATGGCAGTAATATTAATTTAAAAGATGATAACGGCCAAACTGCCTTATATTGGGCAGCGGAAAAAGGGCATACAAATATTCTCAAACTTCTAATTGGATATAACGCTAATCTTTATACACAAGATAACAATCATGAAAGTTTGGTTCATGCTGCGGCACGAGCGCCCCATAAAGAATGTTTAGTGTATTTATCAAAACAATCGTGTGATTTTTTTATTCAAGACAATCAAAAACGCACTGCTCTTCATTTTGCTGCCGCATCAGGCTGTCCCGATTCCATTGAGTTTCTTTTAAATCAAGGACTGGATATTAATGCTCAAGATATTTCAGGACTCACTCCATTGCATTATGCGGCAATTTGGATGAATAACAAAACCCTCGCATTTTTATTAAAAAATCGCTCAAATGTTTTGAGTCAAGATTTTGAGCATGAAGACACACCGCTGCATAGAGCGATGATGAATAATAATTATCCAGCTATTGCGCTGCTACTCAAATATGGCTCTAATTTATATACAGTCAATAAAAACAAACAAACTCCCTTTCATATTGCTGCTCGCAAAAAAACAGAATCATCTCTGCCTGCCATTAAAGCCTTACTCAATCTGGGATTCATCGCTAAGCTCGAAGATCTAGCCGAAGAATGGGAAATAGATTTAAGCAAAATACCAATGCATTTTCTTAGAATCCTTAAAAAGTATGAGGAACATCGACTGAAAAAAGCTTATGATCTCTATGATGCGATTATTAATGGTTATACCTTATCAGAAGGCGATAAGATTTGGGTGAATTATCATGATGTTTACATAAAAAAAGCATTTATTGATAGATTTTCATTCTCAACATTAACTCAATACAATCAATATCATTATCCTAAGACATGGTGTTATGATCCTCGTTTTAATCGCTATTACCGTTTAGCAGTCACGCAACATCAGTCAGTCATCGATCTTCTTCAAGATAATATCGATTTTAATATGGTCATCAGCATACTTCTAGGCTTAAAACCTGTCCCTTTTATGATTTACATAAGAGAAGGCTTAAACGCACTAGGTCTTAATGATTCAACCTTGACCGCAGCCACATTCAAACCATCATTTTTTATTAGAACATACGAAGATGGTTGTGTTTTCAAAGAAGCATTAACTTTATATGAAAACAATCCAGAAAGCTTTTTTTGTCTATTGATAGCTGATCTTTTTAAGTGGAACGAGTTTATAATAAAATTCAATGCACATACTGACGATCTTGTGAGTAAAAAAAGCTTACTTGTCAAAATATTAGAGGCTCTTGATACTCTAGATAGACGTGCTTTCAATCATTATGTCACTCAAGAAATTGAATCATTTAAAAAGAAAGTATTAGATTATGTTGAAGAAAAAGAATCTATGCAAATGAGTCTTATTGATTTTTTTGATAATTCTGATCAATCCAGTCTGATTGCTAGGTGCTCTGATTTCAATCAATCAAAAAAGGCTATGCATCAAGACGCAAGATCGGATACTGTCCAAAAAGAGGTCGGAGATGTGATGAGCCTACCTCCACAGCATCAGCAAGAAGAACTGATTTTGTTATCCAATAACTATCCTCCTGGCTTTATCTTATCTGCACCAAATCTTACTCTAACGAGTCGGGCCTCATCGCCTCTATGCGCTTTTGTGACATCGCCCTTCACTAAACTGCACAAGCCATGCTAGTGAGGGCTGCGACCGCTCTTTTGCCCCCTGAAGCTGGATCCGTTGTGCTCACAACACATGTCCCAGACTCTCATACTCTTTACACACTTGATTTATCCCTCTCCATGAACTTATCCGACTGAACAATGAAGAGCCATAGATACTGGCTCTTATTCACCAACACTCTGGCATCATCATAGCCACAAGGTATTGTGGATCATTGCAGTCAATCACGTTGCTTCAAGCAACTTAATAAATTCTATCTCCCAAGAGCCATCAGGGAATGCTAAATAAGCTTTAGTATGCGGTTGAATGGCTTGAGCGCTTGTAAGCGGTATTCCCTCTTGAGTTTTAACATTTAACTCTAATTGCTGTTTTTTAACAGGATCAAGATGCTGTAATTTAAACTGAATAAAGTCTAATCGTTGTTGAATAAGCGTCCAACGATAATCGACGGATAGTGCCATCTGTTTCAATAATGTTTTTACTTTATGCTCATGAATCAATAAATCTTTATTGTATTTACTTAAACAGCTTAATGCACGTTGCTCTATGAGTATTATTTTTTGTTCTAATCCCTGAATAGAGCGGTTAATAAACTGATGTATTTTTTGCTCATTGAGTTTTATCACTAAATAAAATCGCTCTAATAGGAGTTCTGGATTTTTAAAGAGCCGAATTAAATAATCTATGCGTTGCTCATGGGTACGCAATAACGTGCTCATCGAACGAACAAACTTAGCTTCAATATTATGTAAGAATAAATAAAGTTCTTTCAAATCTGGAACAATTAACTCAGCGGCAACAGATGGAGTTGCTGCACGTAGATCGGCAACTAAATCTGCCAAGGTAAAATCTGTTTCATGACCGATAGCACTGATGATAGGATAAGGAAATGCATAGATTGCTCTAATCACTTCTTCAGTATTGAAACACCATAAATCTTCAAGCGATCCACCTCCTCGCGCTAAAATATATGCATCACATACATTCTCTTGTGCTGCTTTTTCCAAGGCTTTAATAATTTGAGCGTTCGCCTCTTTACCTTGAACTGCAGTAGGGTAAACATGAACTCTAACGACAGGGTAACGGCGCATTAACACGCGCATGATATCATGCAAGACGGCACCTCCTGTTGAGGTAATCAGTCCTATAGCTTTAGGATAACGAGGGAATGATTTCTTATGTTCAATATTAAATAAACCTTCAGCCGTTAATTTAGCTTTAATCTGATCGAATGCTAATTTTAAAGGTCCTTGCCCATCCGGCTCAATAGCTTTTACAAGCAATTGAAAATCTCCTCTGGGTTTATATAAAGTGGGTGTGGCTAATAGTTTAACCTGTAAGCCTTCTTCTAGATTAAAAACAACTTTACTGATCACATATTGATAAATCACTATTTTTAGCTGGGCATGCGAGTCTTTCAAGGTCGCATAAACATGTCCCGATTGTGCTTTAAAAATGCCAGAAAGCTCTCCGGTAACCCATACTTGAGGAAATGAGTCTTCTAGATTTTTTTGTAATTTTTGACTAAACTCGGAGACAGATAATGACGCTATAGGTTCTTGTTGCATTGAAATCGCTGAAGATGGATAATGACCTAGCATGAACAGACCAATTTTTTAAAGAATCAATGTCAACCATTATAACAAAAAGCTTCCCAGATAAAACGAATGAGCAAGCTTTCATGCAATTAGCTTTAAATCAAGCTGAACTTGCTTTAGCCCAAAACGAAGTTCCTATTGGGTGCATTATTGTTAACAAGCAAGAAGAACTTATTGGCGTTGGTTACAATAAACCGATTGCATGCCATGATCCAACAGCACATGCTGAAATTGAGTGTATACGTCAAGCTTGTGCTCAGCAAAAAAATTATAGACTACCGCCTGGTTGCACAGCTTATGTCACCCTTGAGCCGTGTTTAATGTGCACTGGAGCGTTATTAAATGCACGCCTTGATCGTCTTGTTGTGGCAACAAGAGATACTCGTCAAAACTCTATTCATCAACATATGGATTTATTTCAATCTCACTTTTTCAACCATAGGATTATTGTAGAGTATGGTTGTCTTGAAGAAAGAGCAAAAGCATTATTAACTCAGTTTTTTCAGGAGCGTCGTTAATGGATTTTTTTGTTAACACCATACAAACACAATCCTGGCAAGAGGCACGAGCACTGATCTTAAAGGGTGACTATAAACAAGCTTTTATTATTCTTGAATCTTTAGTCCAATCTCTATTTCATCCAGAATTATGGCTAGACTACGCTCAACTTTTAATAATCAATAAACAGCTGGATAAAGCCTCATTTTTTATTCAACAGGTTCTTAATAAAAAACCTGATTTGATGCGAGCATACTCATTACAAGCACATATTGATTATAAAAAAGGTTTTTATCAAGAAGCTCTTAAAACATATAGGCTTATTTTAGCTAAAAATCCTTATGATATCAGTTGCATGATTAATGCAGCTTATTGTTTATGTCAACTTAAAAACTTTAAAGATGCTTTATATTATTTTCAAGAAAGTGAGAAATTTTTAGAAACACCAACGAGTGCATGGTTACAAAATTATGCTATGGCATTACTGTTTTCACAACAACCTTTACAAGCAATAAACTACTTTAAAAGAGCGCTTGTTTTTTACCCTCATGATAGCCAACTTTGTTTTCATCTTGGATTGAGTTTTGATTTAATCCACCAACTTGAACAAGCTTCTTTTTATTACCAGCAAGCAATTATCAATGAACCGTTTTTACTTTCTGCACATCATAATCTTGCTATTTTACATTATCGACAGCAACAGTATGATATTGCTATCAAACATCTAGAGATTATCGCTCAGCACGATCCTAGCAATACAATAGCATCAACATTACTAGCAGCCTATCGTGGTGATACTCTAGAAACCTTATCTCCTTTTTTTATTCAAAGTTTATTCGATCAGTACGCTTTTAACTATGATGAACATTTAAAAAACACTCTAGAGTATAACGCTCCTTCGGTGGCTCGATCGTTATTATATGCAGCAAGTGCATTACCATTGAACGCGGGTGCTGTTCTTGATTTAGGGTGCGGTACTGGCTTAATGGGGGTTGTTATGAGAGATATTGCAACTGAGCTGATTGGCGTTGATTTGTCAGCTGGCATGCTTCAGCAAGCAGAAAAAACTGCTATTTACAATAAACTTATTGAAATGAACGTGATTGATTATTTGAAAAATCAATCATCTCGATTCTTATATATAACAGCAATCGAACTTTTTAATTATTTAGGTCTTCAAGTACAAGAGCTCATTGCGCTTGTTGCGCAATCCTTGCAAGAAGATGGCTGGTTTATTTTTACAGCTGAGCTATCGGATCGTGATATTGAGCTCAATAAACATGCTCGTTACTCTTATAGTGAGGCTTACTTACATACCCTTTTAATACAACATAGATTCTCAATAGCCTTAACAAAGCAAGCCGCATTGAGACTCCAAGATGATGAAGATGTTCCAGGTCTATACATTGTAGCGCAACTAAAAAAATAATAAGACAATTAACATGCTAATAGTGATTTTACCATTAAATTTTGAGCCTCGATCTCATTCAGGTCGCGCACTCGTGTGTCTAGATCATCGGGGTCAGATC
>RFNU01000064.1 GCA_009927065.1 bacterium
AACTTTCTCTCATCTATAACGATACACGATGTGTATCGAAAAAAATGCTCTTACATTTCTATGCTATCTTTTATAAATATCATTATTTTTAATAAAATATTCTTTAGGAGAATCTATGCATAACATTCCTGATAATATCAATATTTTTGGAGAGATCACAGAAGAGTTTTCTGAAATTCTAACGCCAGAAGCATTACGATTTTTAGCGCAACTGCATAGACATTTTGAATCGGCTAGACAACGTTTATTAGAAAAAAGATCAGAACGATATATTCGCCTAGCTCAAGGAGAAAAACCAGATTTTCTTGCAGAAACTCAACATATACGTGAAAGTGAATGGATCATTCAACCTGTACCTAACGCACTACAATGTCGCCGTGTTGAAATTACCGGACCAGTTGATGCATTAATGATGATTAAAGCCCTGAACTGTGGAGCAGATGTTTTTATGGCCGATTTTGAAGATGCTTTGACGCCAACTTGGAATCGATTATTACAAGGACAAATTAATATTAAAAAAGCAGTGCGTCGTACGCTTGAGGCTTATCATCCTGTTAAGAAAAAAGAGTATCGGCTCTATGATAACATAGCGACTTTAATGATTAGACCGCGTGGCTGGCATTTAAATGAAAAACATATTGTTATTGATGGACAGCCAGTCTCTGCTAGTATTTTTGATTTCGCTTTATGTTTTTTTCATAATGCCCAAGAGCAAATCGCTCGAGGCGCAGGCCCCTTTTTTTATTTGCCAAAAATAGAAAGTCATTTGGAGGCCAGATTATGGAATGATATTTTTTGTATGAGTCAAGATCTTTTGGGGATTCCAAGAGGAAGTGTTAAAGCAACAGTTCTTATAGAAACAGTATTAGCTGCTTTTGAAATGGATGAAATCCTTTATGAACTTAAAGAACATAGTGCTGGTTTGAATGCAGGGCGATGGGATTATTTGTTTTCATGTATTAAAAAATTTAGGACAGATCATAACTTTTGCTTAGCCGATCGCGGACTTTTAACAATGTCCATTCCTTTTATGCGAGCGTACTCTTTATTATTAATCAAAACATGCCATAAAAGAGAAGCTACGGCTATTGGCAGTATGAGTGCTCTTATTCCGATCAAAAATAATCCTGAGCAAACACAAGTTATTTTTAATAAAATTAGAGATGCTAAAAGAATCGATGCTCTAGATGGTTATGATGGAGGATGGGTCGCTCATTTAAAGCTTGTCCCTCTTGCTATGAGTGAATTTGATCATGTTTTAAACGGAAGAAATAATCAGATAGAGAATAAAAAATTAGATGTTGCAGTTAACGCTACTGATTTATTGAATTTTCAGCCACAGCAACCTATTACTGAACAAGGTCTACGTTTAAATGTTAATGTGACCATGCATTATATTGCTTCTTGGTTATCTGGTCATGCAGCCGTCAATATTCATGGTTTTATGGAAGATGCAGCAACAGCTGAAATCTCGCGTTCTCAATTATGGCATTGGATTCGATCGCCATTAGGTCTTTTAGATGATGGTCGAAAAATTACTGTTCAATTGATTCGTGATCTCATCAAAGAAGAACTTCTTAACATTAAAGCAATAGAATCAATCAATCAGTGGGCAGATAAAGCTGCTTTTTTTCTTGATAAATTGATAGTGAGTGATATTTTTGAAGAATTTTTAACGTTAAGTTTATATGAAGAATTACGAC
>RFNU01000124.1 GCA_009927065.1 bacterium
CGGTTGCGCAAGCATTTTGCTCAAACGTCTTTTCATGAATTCTGAGTGGATCATTCCTCAAGTTGTATTTAACTCATCAAATCAGAGGTGATTAAACTCTATCTTTTTAGGCCTGAGTCGTTGGGCTGGATTATCATTGCGATCAATAAGAATTAATTTAATCCACCTTTTGTTAAGTGATATGGATCAAGAATCTCAATCAATTCTTCTTTCGTTAACGCAGTTTTTTCTAAAGCCACATCAAGGACTGAGCGCTCTTGCTCAAGAGCCTCTTTTGCAATGACTGCGCCTAACTCATATCCTATTTTGCGATTAAGAGCAGTGACCAAAATAGGATTTTTAGCAAAAGCAGCTTCTACCTGCTCATAATGTACAACAAAACCATCAATAGCTTTATCGGCTAAATTAATACAAGTATTACTGAGTAATCTCATATTTTCTAAAACATGATAGGCTATTAAAGGCAACATAACATTTAATTGAAAATTTCCTGATTGCCCGGCCATTGTCACAGTCAGATCACTCCCGATAACGTGAGCACACACCATAGCGCATGACTCAGGAATGACAGGATTGACTTTACCCGGCATAATAGAGCTTCCTGGTTGTAATGAAGGAAGAGCTATCTCACTAAAACCCGCCAAAGGACCGCTATTCATCCAGCGTAAATCATTAGCTATTTTCATTAAACAACAAGCTAACATTTTAAGTTGACCTGAAAAGCTTACTATACGATCTTGAGCAGACATTAACTCAAAAAAATTCTCACCTTTTTTAAAGGTTAAGTTTGTTTCGGCATTCAAACATTCAATAAAATGTTCTGCGAAAGAAGGATGAGCATTCAATCCTGTTCCAATAGCAGTACCGCCTATAGGCAGATCTTTGCACAACTCAATAGCATTTTGTATCGCATGTTTCACTGTACCTAGCTGCGCAGACCAGCCGGAAAGCTCCTGACCAAAAGTCAAAGGAAGAGCGTCCATTAAATGAGTTCTTCCTGTTTTTGTAACCTTTTTTAACTCATCAGCCCGTCTATCAATAGCTTTTTGAAGATGATCCAGCGCAGGTAAAAGAGTTTTTACGCCATCAAGAACAGTGGCTATAGCGATAACGGCTGGAATTGTATCATTGGAAGACTGGCTCATATTGACATGATCATTAGGATGAGCTGTGAGATTCAATCGTTCTTTTACCAAATGACTAATCACTTCATTAGCATTCATATTAGAACTTGTTGCGGAACCTGTTTGAAAAACATCGATTGGAAATTCATTGAAATGAAATCCTTTATAAATTTCCTTGCTGATGATCAAAATAGCATCTGCTATAGAAGAATCGATCAGCTCAAGATCTTTATTAGCTTGAGCTGCACAATATTTAATTAAACCCAAAACCCGAATAAAAACTTCTGGCATAGGCCAACCTGATATCGGGAAATTTAACAAGGCACGCTGTGTCTGAGCACCCCATTTTGCCAATAAAGGGACCTCTATTATTCCCATGCTATCTTTTTCTATACGTACCTTCATGAAGAAATCCTCAGTTAAGCCTTTTGGTTAAACAATTGTCTTACAACATAAGGTAAGATCCCATCATTGTTGATGTATTCAACTTCTTTAGGTGTATCTAATCTTAACAACACATTAAAAGTTATTGTTTTTTGATTGCTCATCGCTGTCACCTTCAAATGCTGTTTTGGGCTAATTTGATCCAGATCTATACTGATAGATTCGATTCCGCTCAGCCCTAAAGACTCAAGGTTTTCTCCTTGTAGAAATTGCAAAGGTAGCACCCCCATTCCTATCAAATTTGAACGATGAATACGTTCATAGCTTTCAGCAATGACGGCTCTGACCCCCAATAAACGTGTTCCTTTTGCAGCCCAGTCACGCGATGATCCACTACCATATTCTTTCCCTGCAACAATAATAAGAGGGGTCGAGTCTTTTTGATATTGAATACTAGCATCGTAAATACTCATGAGCTCTCCGGAGGGTAGATATGTTGTAAAACCTCCATCTTTCCCTTGAGCCAGTTTATTTTTCAAACGAATATTTGCAAAAGTCCCTCGCATCATAACCTCATGATTCCCACGACGAGATCCATACGAGTTAAACTGTGCTTTTGTTATTCCATGCTTAATCAAATAGTCTCCAGCTGGAGATCGTTCTGCTATATCTCCAGCCGGAGAGATATGATCCGTTGTAATAGAATCACCAAAAATCGCTAATATTTTTGCATTTTTTATAGACTGAACAGCTTTCAGCTCAAGAGAAAAGCTATCAAAATAGGGGGGATTTTTTATATAAGTCGAATTCTCATCCCAAGGAAATCTCGGACTAGTCTCAACGTTAATACCATTCCAACGATCATCTCCTTGAAAAAGATTGTGGTATTTCTTTTTAAAAAGATGTTCATTTAAAGCTTGGCGTACTAAATCAGCGATTTGTTGATCAGAAGGCCAAATATCTTTGAGATAAACTGCTATCCCTTGCTGATCGTATCCTAATGGCTCCTTAAGTAAATCAATATCCATACGACCAGCCAAAGCGTAAGCAATCACTAAAGGAGGTGAAGCTAAATAAGAATTACGGACATCAGGATGAATGCGTCCTTCAAAATTACGATTGCCTGATAAAACCGCACACGCTGTTAATTGACCTTCGATAATGGCTTGCGTAATTTCTGGGCGAAGGGGTCCTGAGTTTCCGATACAAGTTGTACATCCATACCCTACTAAATAAAAACCAAGTTTCTCAAGATAGTCCATTAAGCCTGTTTCATTTAAATATTCAGTGACAACTTGACTGCCAGGCGCTAAAGATGTTTTAACCCAACGAGGCACTTGGAGTCCTCGTTCAACAGCAGCTTTTGCTAATAATCCTGCACCAATTAAAACCGAAGGATTTGAAGTATTAGTACAAGATGTGATAGCAGCAATAACAATAGCGCCATTTTTCAACATCAATGACTCGCCGTCCAATATAATAGACTGATATGAACTATGCTGAGCTTTGCCTGCTTGAACCCATTCATTCATCGATAAGGTAAAAGCATCTTTTGCTTGATCAAGATTGATTTTATCTTGTGGTCGTTTTGGACCTGCAATACAAGGGACAATGGTTGATAAATCGAGATTCACAAGCGTGGAGTAAGAAGCTTCTGGTGTATGCTCATCATGAAACAGCCCCTGGTGTCGGGCATATTCTCTTACAATCAAACATTGCTCTTTTGAACGACCACTCAATTTCATATAACGCAAAGTTTCCTCATCATAGGGGAAAATAGCACAGGTTGCTCCAAATTCAGGAGCCATATTACTAATTGTTGCTCTATCAGCTAATGTCAATTTACTGAGTCCTGGACCAAAAAATTCGACGAACTTACCCACAACACCATGCTTACGAAGTATCTGTGTGATGAAAAGAACAAGGTCGGTGGCAGTAACTCCCGGTTGCAACGATCCCGTTAAACGCACGCCAACAACATCAGGAATCAACATTGTGATAGGTTGGCCCAACATCGCAGCTTCGGCTTCAATACCACCCACACCCCAACCTAAAACACCCAAGCCATTGACCATGGTCGTATGTGAATCAGTTCCGACAAGCGTATCAGGATAAAGCGTAAAAGAGCCATTATCATTTTTACTTGCGAAAACAACTCGTGCTAAATATTCAAGATTAACTTGATGCACGATTCCTGTATTGGGAGGTACAACTCTAAAATTTTTAAAAGCCGTCTGCCCCCACTTAAATAAAGCATAACGCTCGCCATTACGTTCGTAATCCATATCAACATTCTTGTTAATCGCTAAAGGATTTCCGTAATAATCAACCATAACAGAATGATCAATAACAAGCTCAACTGGACTTAAGGGATTAATACTCTCCGGATCGCCCCCTATTTGAACCATAGCATCGCGCATACAAGCTAAATCAACAATCGCGGGAACGCCCGTAAAGTCTTGCAAAATAACTCGAGCTGGAGTGAAGGAAATTTCTTGCTCGCTTTGGACAGAAGGATCCCAGTTTAATAAAGACTCAACCTGCTTAGTATCAACAGTAACACCATCTTCGTGACGTAATAAATTTTCAAGTAAAATTTTTAAAGAAAAAGGTAATCGGGCAATTTTGGCTCGATCTAATAAATTAAGATCATTGATTTCAAACGGTTGATCTAAAATCTCCAAGATTGAGTGAGTATTGAAACTATCCATTGTAATTAACTTGTTTTTTATAATTATCACAATAATAGTTTAATTTAGGTTTTAATACACGCGATGAGTTACTTTTTTACTAATCTCATACATCACGATCATAGTTTATTTTTTTTACCACAAATAAACCATCATTATTGGTGTCATGATGGTTTTTGATCACAATATATTAAAGGCCATGCAATCGAACTGTATTAAAATGGATTTCACTAAAATCAGTGTCTTCATCATTCATATATTGACGCATTTGCATAAGAGCGTCGACTTGAATTTGCCGCACACGCTCTCGTGTTAACCCTATTTCTTCACCAACTTCTTCTAAGGTTTTGTGATCGAGTCCTCTTAAACCAAAACGTCTTACAATCACTTCGCGCTGTTTATCCGTGAGAAAGTTTAAGCACGATTCTATTTTGAGAAGAATATTTTCCTGAATAAGCTTCTGAACGGGATTTATCTCATTAAGATCTTGAATAATATTAACAAAAGACTTGTCGTTGTCATCATTAATAGGACCATCAATACTGGAGACGCGTTCTTTTAGGGACAACATCTTTTCAACATCTCTAGATTTTTTTCCCAAAAAATACGCTATTTCATCAATCGAAGGATGATGATCTAAACGTTGCTCTAATTCTCGTTCAGCGCGTAAATAAACATTAAGCTCTTTTACAATATGAATAGGCAATCGAATAGTTCGTGTTTGATTCATCAACCCTCGTTCAATAGTTTGACGAATCCACCAAGTTCCATAAGTAGAAAAGCGAAATCCTTTTGTCGGATCAAACTTACTGATAGCATGAATTAATCCTAAATTTCCTTCTTCAATCAGATCGAGTAAATCAAGACCTCTATTTAAATATCTACGGGCGATTTTTACCACTAAACGTAAATTTGCTTCAATCATTTTATTGCGAGAAAGAATACATCCTTCTTGCGCTCTAATAGCTAATTCAACCTCTTCCTCAGCATTGAGTAACTTAGCTTCTCCTATTTCACTTAAGTAGAGTTGCGTAGCGTCTATCTCTTTTTTAGCATCACTTACAGTATTTTCAGCATAAAGAGGAGTATGATCGTCATTAGCAACATAACCATCACATACATTCAAATCAAAGTGGGACCAATCATGATGCATAACCATAATTCAAACTCCTTTTTGCGATTAGGTGATATCTCTTGTTTTATCAATAATATGATTAAGTTCTTGAATAGTTTGTGTGCGATAGTTTATTCCTAATGTGTGATCAATTTTTTCTTGAATTTGATTCCATAACGGCATTGCCTGAGCAACTAAGGCGTGTCCTTTTTCTGTTAAAGCATATGATTTTGATCGCTTATCTTGAGTTGATTGTGTTGAGATGAGACCAGCGCGCTCAAGAGGTTTTAAATTTCTGGTTAAGGTTGTTCTGTCCATGACTAACCATAACGCTAACTCTGTTAAGGTTTTTGCTTGATAAAGAGACATGCCGGTCAGCAAATTAAATTGAGTAGACCGTAACTTTGAAGAACTTAAAGCATGATCATAAATTTGACTAATAGCTCTTGAGGTTCTTCTCAACGCAAAAGCTAAGCATTCTTTATTAATATCCATATTGTTTTTTCCGTTTTACTTAAACATTGACATCCTTCTTTTATTTTAGTAACTGATCAAAAATAAACAAGAAAACTGAATTTAACAGATTATTTGAAAATTAATTGTGTTTTCGTTGAAAAAAATAGCTTTCATAATATTTTGACATAATATTATACGCATGCATTTGAAAAATTCTTGCTGTTACTTGATGGGTCGCAAACTAACTCATGATTGCTCTTGTATCGTTATTTTGTTATGGTTGATTAACTGAAAATTCATGAAATTCTATGTCTATCAACGAAAAACTTTTATGTACACTAGATAGAAAAAATTGTTGTTTGACTATAGAACATTCATTAATTGAAGTTACAGACCAGGAGACATGTTTGTCTATAAATAACTTGAAATATTTATAAAAAAAAATTAATGAGTTATAGACGATTATGTGATATGCGTGATACTACATCAATGGAGGCGATGTCCCTGTAAATCAGGTAAGCATTGATTAACAAATGAAAATTATCAAAAAAAGTGTTACACTGTTTTTCTTAGGATTGGGCACATCATTACTGATAGCTAATGAGACCCAACAACGTCTTTCTTACGCAATAGGTGTTGAAGTCACCAAACCTATTATCAAAGAAAATATTAACATTGATAAACAAGCTTTTTTGGATGGAGTTAATGACTCTTTATCCGGTGGGGATTTAAAAATGACAGATCAAGATATTAAGTCAGAAATTGCTGCTTTTGTTGAGCAGATGATGCAAAAAAAAGAAAAAGAACTTAAATCTGTCGCTGAACGTAATAAAAAAGAAGGCGAAGATTTTTTAACAGCGCACAAGAAAGAAAAAGGTATTATCACTTTACCCAGTGGTATTCAATACAAAGTGCTGCAAGCAAGTTCTACAAGTAAACACCCGGGACCTAAAGATACTGTAACAACACATTATCGTGGAACTCTGATTGATGGCACTCAGTTTGATTCAAGCTATGACCGTGGCGAACCCGTTAAATTTGGACTCGATCAGGTCATCGCAGGTTGGACAGAAGTGTTGCAGCTCATGTCACCAGGCGATAAATGGCAAGTGATTATTCCTTCTGATTTAGCGTATGGCCAATATGCGCCCTCACCAGTGATTGGTCCTAATAAAACTCTAATTTTCGATATTGAGTTATTAGATTACGAGGCAGCTAAAGCCTAATGAGATGTATGACTGCTTGTCTTTCAAGCAGTCATTCGGCTCTTGCCTCAGAACATCTCAAGCCATAAATCCTGACTAACAATGTCTTTTTTGCTTTGAATCTTGAGGAAATAACCTGCATATCAATTGCTGATTTTCTATCATCTATATTATCAATATACTAAAACATTATCATTCGTTAAGTTATAAAAAAACATCAATAACCTATTGATTAGTAAAGTAAAAATGAGATATTCAATTGAATATTATTCCAGCTATCAATAAGGATTAAAAATGACTTTAAAAGATGTTCAAAACTCTATTTTTTCTATGTTCTCCCGCCTAAAAAACATAAATATTCATTCCCAGAATCCTCTTCTTCTGATAACTGCTGCGTTGATGACCCTTGCTTCAATAGGTGTTGCTGCTTTTTATTTTCTCTTCGATAAGAAAAAATCTACATTCACTCCTGCTGGTCTTATAGTAGACGGTGGTGCAAAAGCCCGGATTCAAGCCACTCGTGATTCTCATAAAACTAAGACGCCGAATAACAATCCAAACCCTGAGATTATCGAAGGAATCGTCACTCTCACTGACAACCCGAATCAGCTTAACCCCTCATTCTGATAACGATCATTTGGGCAGAGCGCATTTTTACCCATCCCCCAAAATATGGGCTTGCGATGAAGCAACAGCCGGTGCTTACTGTTGCTTACCCTTCTTTTTTGACGTCTCAAATAAAAAGGTCTTGATTATATCTTGCTAAAATTTAATGCTTTTATCGCATATATTAAAAATCAAACGATATCTTGTACTTAAATCATAAAAATCCTAATAATGACTTATCATTATTGATGTTTTTTGTGTTATGAATTAATATATGTCCTTATTTTCATGAAGTTAAATAGATACAAGTATACTTTCTATTAATATCTCAATAAGGTCAGGTCATTTCATGCTTAAGCAAATTATTTATGCTCTATCATATGCTGCTCATGCATTTATTAATTGGATTAACACCTCGGTTCAAAATATCAAAACTTTTTTTACTAATCTCTTTTCACTATTTTTTAAAAGCACAGTATCTACTCACTATGACCATCAGAACGGTTGTACCGACAGCGATCATGAAGATCCTGATTATATACACGAAGTGGCTTCTGAAGAAGGTATCAATAATGATAAGCACCAACCCCATCAGCACTCAGATCAACACAGAGATCTCTTAACTCACAGCCAGACTGCTAAACAGCACACCAACTGCGCTGATGCGCATTGTCATCCTGAAAATGATTTTTTTTATAATTCAATGTATTGCATGCCTATTGGCTCTAATCCTAAATCTCAGAACTTAAAAAAGAAGCGCCTAAACAAATAATAAATACACGCCCTCTTATAAAACTCATTCCCCGCTATTAACGTGTTATAAGAAACTCTTGTAACACGTTGTCCTTTTATTGTTTAAAATTATTGTTGATGAACAGCAAAAAAACTTATCCTCATGAGATCTGTGTCTCCCATCTCATGCGTCTAATCATCTTCATTGAAGTATTAGCCCATAAAGCATCTAAAGGATAGTAATCTAGCGCTGTAAAATCATCCAGAAGATCTTTGACAACACTCAGATCTTCAAGGTGATAGATTTGATTAACAACTCGATGATGAGTAATAGTTGACTTTATTGTAAAATTTGGTGAACAACCTAAATGATCTTTATTCATGCCGACATATTGATGAAAATCAAAATCATCAATAATAAATGTCGGCAACTCAAGATAACCTTCAAGCCAATAACCCTGAGGCTTTTTATAGCCCAATATCTTATTATCTTTGACAACTAAAAGCCTTACCAGGGTAATATCTTTTTTTTCTTTAAGTTGAGTTTTAACATCCGATAAAACTCCTTGGCTAACACAGCCTCTCTGCAAGGGGCAATGCGCGCATAAAGCCTTCTTAGCAGTACACACAACACGACCCAAATCCATTAAAGCCTCATTAAGCTCTCGAGGTTGTGTATATTCTTTTAAGTGTTTTTCATAAAAAGCCCAAAGCTCTTGATCTGTTGATTCTTTCCCAACATAGCGTGATAAGACGCGCCTGATATTGGCATCAATAGCTAAAGCAGGTTGATTAAGTCCTATGGATAAAAGCGCGCTTTTGGTATAAAGGCCTATTCCTGGTAACTTCTTGTCTCCAGAGAGAAGAGATTTAAAATGATCTTCGCTTTGAGCAATCTGTGCAAGTTGATGAAGACGTCGAGCTCGTTGATAATAACCCAAGCCTCGCCAAGCACTCATCACTTGATCTTGATGCGCTCGGGCTAAATCAGCCCATTCTGGAAACAACAGAAGAAATGCTTGGAATTTTTTGTCAACGGTAGCGACTGTAGTTTGTTGCAACATCATTTCAGATACTAATGTTGTATAAAGTGTGCGATTAATACGCCAGGGCAGAGAGTGATAATAAGTTAATGACCAATCGATTAAAGATTGAAATAAAGGATGATGCATGTCAATTCACGAGGTACATGAATGAGTTTTATTCGTTAGACGGGAGATATCCATACTGCTCATAATAACGACCAGCGTCGAACCCTTGTTCATAAACGGATTTTAGTTTTAATATCAGAAGTGCTAATACGTCACGTTGGTTGTCAGCTTTGATTTCTTGCTCAATTGTTTTATAGAGAAGCAACGCTTGATTACTGAAATCTTTAATGTTGTGTTCTGACATGTGACACCAAAAGATGGCGTCCCCAAGGGGATTCGAACCCCTGTTACTGCCGTGAAAGGGCAATGTCCTAGGCCACTAGACGATGGGGACTTTGTTTTTTATATTTGGAGCCAGACGGGATCGAACCGTCGACCTCTAACATGCCATGCTAGCGCTCTCCCAGCTGAGCTATGACCCCAAACCTTAATGATGACTATTTAACCACTCCGCGATCTTCAAGTCAAGGGTATTTCATCGTATTTTGAACATTTTTTTCACTTTATTTCATACTGTTTTTTAACGATTTGATTCTGTTAATAACTTTATCTTTTCCAAGGTAATAAGCAACTGATCCTAGATCAGGAGATTCTGTCGTTCCCGTTAAAATTATTCTCAAAGGTAATGCAATTTCTTTAATTTTTAGACCATGAGTTGTTGCAAATATTTTAAGATCATTAAAAAATGTTTCTTTTGAAATCTCGATAGTTACTAAATAGTCACAAAAACTCTGAAGTAATGCAGAGGTCAATGAAGGATAATCATTGATGAACGCTTCAGCGTTTAATACAGGATCATGTTCAAGAAAATCACTTTGGATAATCATTTCTTGAAAATTTTTGGCACGGTCTTTAAAGAGTGTCACAACTGCAATTGCATGTTGGAGAGTATCTTTAAAAAAACCTTCCTTAATGGCTTTATCGACAAGAGTTTCTACTGAAATATGCTGCATTGTGTGACGAGCAATCCAATAAAATTTTTCTTGATTAAAACACGCAGGAGAACGCTGCATGCCGTTAAAATCAAAAAGATCAATCATTTCTTGACGATTAAATAATTCTTGATCTCCATGAGACCAACCTAAGCGAACAATAGCATTTAATAAGGCTTCTGGTAAAAATCCTTGTTCGCGATACCCTAAAATATTGGCACTTCCTGAACGCTTCGAAAGTCTTCCACCTTCTTCATCTAAAATCATAGGAATGTGGCAAAACTTAGGCATAGGCCAATTTAATAACTTATACAATGAAACTTGCTTTGGAGTATTGCTTAAATGATCATCACCACGAACAACATGAGTAATATTCATATCATAATCATCCACAACAACAGCAAAGTTGTAAGTAGGATGTCCATCAGAACGCCGTAAAATCCAATCATCGATCATAGTAGCATCTCTGTCTTGTATCCCATGAAGGAGATCTTCAAAACCAACAGAACTCTCCAAGGACAATTTTAAACGAACGACGCACTCTTGAGTAAAAGGAATTTTTTTATCTCGACAATGTCCATCATAACGCGTGTTTTGACCTTGAGCTATTTGATCTTCGCGCATTTGAGTTAAGCGTTCTTTAGTACAGTTACAATAATAAGCTTTATCTTCGATGATTAAAGAGTTAATGACTTCATTATAACGATCATAACGCTTAGATTGATAATAAGGACCTTCATCCCAATCTAATCCTAACCATTTCATTCCATCCAAAATTAATTGGGTATATTCAGGCTTAGATCGTTCCTGATCGGTATCTTCAATCCTTAAAATAAATTGTCCTTTGTAGTGTCTTGCTAAAAGCCAAGAAAAAAGTGCTGTTCGCACGGAACCGAGATGTAAAAAGCCTGTAGGACTTGGTGCAAAACGCGTTCTCACAATAATAATCTCATTCAAAATAATTTGTTATAACTTATCAAATTTTCAAACTAAAAGCTTTATTTCATTGAAATAATATTTTGATACAAAAGAAAAAATGTCATCTTTATTTAATCAAAAACTAATTTTTAGTATTGATATTCAATAATTTTTTATAATTCTCTTCAACAATTAAAGCCATTTGATCTAATGACTTATCTTTTAACATCGCTAAGCACTCTATAACATACTGAACATACTGAGGAATATTTTTCTTGCCACGAAAAGGTTGTGGTGCTAAATAGGGTGCATCTGTCTCAGCTAAGATAAAATCATCTGGAACATATTGAACGACTGATCTGAGATCATCCGCATTTTTAAAAGTAATAATCCCTGAAAAAGAAATCATCCAATTTAAATCTAAAACAGCTTTCGCAAACTCTTTGCTTTCAGTAAAACAATGAATAACCCCTTTTGTTTTAGGATGATTCTTTAAAAGACTTAATGTATCTTCAGCCGCAGATCGAGTATGAACAACAATTGGCTTGCTTAAGGTATAACCTAACTGCAAGTGATAATCAAAAAGCTCTAATTGTTGTTTTTTATGCTCAGTTGAATGGTAATAATCTAAACCAGTCTCACCTAAAGCAACAACCTGTTCAACACGGCCCTGCATATCAAGATCGCTCATCAGATCATTTAAAAGACCTTCATGAGCATGGCTAGGATGTATTCCTGCTGTCATATGAGCTCTTTTATCCATCAATGCTAGTGAATGTAGAATTTCGAAATCATTTAAATTGACAGCAACCATGAGCATTTGATTTAGATGTTCAAATGATTGTGATAAAAAATCGGCAGCTGAATGCTGCCGGTTTGAATCATCAATAAAATATTGTGGATGACAATGTGTATCAACAAATTTTAACATTTTGGTTATTCATCCATTTTATTTTTTGTTGCATCATTTTCTGAAGGACGACGATAACGACGGCGACCTGAACGCTGACCTTGTTGTGTTGTTGATTGATTTTGCACTGGAGCTGCAGTTGGCGCCATCACCTCTTGCGCTTGAAGTAAAGGGCCACCACTTGGTTTTTTCATTGGTCGACGACGATTTTGTTGAGACTGAGGCTGCGGCTTATTTTGATGAGGATTAGTACTTTGGCCTTTGTCTTCAATTTTTTGTGTTGCCGCACGATCTTTATGATGAGAGCGATGAGAGCTTGGCTGACGTGGTGCTGGTTTTAAAACAGGCACTACAGCTTTGATTTTGGGAGCACCAAATAAAAAGTTCCAAATCTTTTTAAAGATAGACTCTCCTTTGGGGTTGGGTGGCGATAATTTTATTTGATTGTTCAATGATTTAGGTGTGTTTGTTACACGAACTAACTGTTCTTGTTCTGTATTGTTATCAGGCATAAAATTACGAATAACTTGTACTTCAATATGATTATTTCCAGAAAGTTGCTTTAAAATAATTTCATAATCACCAACACTTTTTTCAGCTTGAGGATTAATCATAATTGTGACAACGCAGCGTTTTTCAATAGTGCACAAATCTTGACGATAAGCATTTGACAACATATCAGCAATTTTGGGATGCACTTTTATTTCAAAAATGCTATCTTTTTTGTTCATGGATTCTTGCTCTAACAGCCGTAGCACAGAAAGCGCAACTGAACGCGGTCTACGATGCATTCCTCGACCATGACAACCTTCACACTGCATTAACTGGACTTCATCTAATGAAGTTTTCATTCTTTGGCGTGACATTTCAAGTAAACCAAACTTTGAAATCTTGCCAAGTTGAATACGAGCTTTATCTCTAGTCGCCAACGCCTCTTTAAAAGCTTGTTCAACTTGTCGGCAATGTTCTTGTGAGGACATGTCGATAAAATCTATAACAATCTGTCCACCAATATTTCTCAGTCTAATTTGACGAGCAATTTCAACCGCAGCAGCCATATTAGTCTTAAAAGCTGTTGTTTCAATATCAGCATTAGCGGTAGAACGCGCTGAATTGATATCTATTGATGTCAATGCTTCTCTATGATCGATGACTAATGTACTACCATTATCCATAATCACTTGTGGGTTGAAAATCGACTCAATATCATGTTCTATCCCATAATAAGCGAAAAGAGGCTGTTCAGAACTTTTCTCAAAATACTTAACAAGAGATAAAAAGTCAGGACGAATGTGCTGGACTAGTTTTAAAACCTCTTGATATACAGACATGTCATCAATAATAATCTCATCCACATCTGGCTTCAAATGATCGCGAATAATTCTAGAAAGTAAAGCACCATCTTTATGCAAAAGAATAGGTTGAGCATAATTACCAGCATATTGCACTATGGCTTCCCACTGCGATTTCAAAACATTAAAATCCCATAGAAGCTCATTGAGACTGCGACCAATACTAGCTGTTCTCACAATAATAGAATATTGATCAGGAATATCCATCTGATTCATCAACCGCACAAGATGATCACGATCATCTCCTTCTATTTGACGAGAAATGCCACCAGCATGAGCTGTCATTGGCATAAGAACGATGTAACAGCCGGCCAATGAAATATTGGTGGTTAAAGCTGCACCCTTGTTGCCTCGCTCATCTTTATCAACCTGAACAATAACTTCTTGGCCTTCTTTTAAAAGATCAGCTATAACATATTTTCCTGCTGGATCGAGATGTTTAGGATATAATTGACTCGTTACTTCAGAGACAGGTAAGAACCCATGGCGATTAACGCCATAATCAATAAAAGCGGCGTTCAATGATGGTTCTATTCTTGAGACATAACCTTTGTAAATACAGCCTTTTCTATTAACATTGTCTAATCGATCATGATCGTATTCTGTTAATTTACCTTGTTCTACTATCGCCACGCGTATTTCTTCGTGGTGACTAGCATTAATGAGAATTTTTGAACTCATAATTTAAGTCTCCTAGGGGGATATACCCCGAAATTCAATTTCTATTGACCTTCTTTTCTGATTCGAGTGGCTTTCTTAATGCCTTATTTCAGATAATGAGCTTGCGTCGCTATTATATTTAGGATTCAGCGAAGAACTCATCAAAGAACCGAATACTCGCAATACAGAGAAGGTTTACTAATATCTATAACAAAAAAGAGATCTTAATGTATCGTCTCTTGAAAAGATTCTAACAAAAACATACAATCAACTCCATGATTAAGCCTCAATTACTAATAAGACTTTAACCTATTTTATGAGCAACTCTTACCACACCGAAATAATTCCTGATGCCGATCATGCTGGCCAACGAGTTGATAACTATATTTTGTCAAAAACTAAATTACCCCGCCCTCTTATTTATAAAGCTTTAAGACATCGCGATATTCGCGTTAATAAGAAGAAAGTTGGCCCCTCTTATCGCTTAGTTGAAAATGATGTTATTCAAATTCCAAAGCACTACCTTACACCAATCCAAGAATCAAAACCAGCACCTAAAAATATTTCCTGGATACAAGACTGTATATTCTTTGAGCACCCTGATTTTTATGTCATTAATAAACCCAATGGGTTAGCTGTACATGGTGGCTCAGGCGATTCTTTTGGATTAATTGAATTACTCCGCCTTCACTTTAATAATAGTAAATTAGAACTGATTCATCGCCTAGATAAAGAGACTTCTGGTCTTATTTTAATTGCCAAAAAACGTTCAGCGCTAACAGCCATATCAACTTTATTTGCAGAAAGAACTATTCAAAAAACATATTTAGCTCTACTTAATGGCATTTGTAGAAAAAAAACATTGGTCCAAGAGCCTCTTAGAATTGATCGGATTCATGGTATTCGTCAAGCGACAGTTGCACGTGATGGACAAGCAGCAACGACAACATTTATTCCTCTTTTTAAACAAAATCAACAAACTCTTTGTGCTGTTTTACCAAAAACGGGAAGAATGCACCAAATACGTGCGCATGCTCTTTTTCTTGGTATGCCTATTGTTGGAGATAAATTGTATGGTCATGATGAGACCAATAAACTTCACTTACATGCAACTAAATTGGAATTCACCTACCAAGATGAGCTATACACTTTTGAACAAGAACCCCCTTCATTTTGGGATGCTGCATTATTTAATGGATGGAATCTATGGAAAACAATCAATCAACATCAGAATTAGCAACAACATTGTTATTAAAAATTTATAGTGACTATAAAAAAGAAAAAAGACTCGCTCTTCTTTATAG
>RFNU01000121.1 GCA_009927065.1 bacterium
GCATCATTATCAACATAAGCCGATCCTCTAATATCTCACTCTTTATCTCCACCCACATTGTTTACAAAATTCTGGGTGGAGTATTTCTTGAGTTTTCGATAAAATTACTATAGATCACATCATGAGTCTTTGATTTATGGCAATAAGAATCATCTACCTGTTTTTCATCTCGTTTTTTCTCTATGCAGGTCAAAATCACTCAAAATCAATAACTGATTTACAATATGATTTAACCAAAAAATATGGCCAGATCACTCCTGTTATCTGGACAGAGAATGTTTTAGGGATTAGTTATCGGATTAAAACAGAAGAAAAAGTGATAGCACTCACCTTTGATGCTTGTGGTAGTCCTAAATCTGATGGTAAAGGCAATAATATTGATGATGATCTTATTAATTTTTTAATTAAAGAGAATATTAAAGCAACCTTATTTATGAACGGCCGCTGGATAGATGTCAATAAAGAGTTGTTTAAGCAATTAGCCTCTAATCCTCTCTTTGAAATAGGAAATCATGGTTTGCATCATAAACCAGCATCTGTTAATGGAAAAATGATTTACGGAGAGGTTGGTTCAAAAAATATTGCTGAACTTGTTGAGGAAATCGAAGGTAATGCTCGAAAAATTGAGAACATTACAGGAAAAAGACCGAAATTTTATCGTTCAGGAACCGCATATTATGATGAAGTTGCCGTTAAGGTTGCCCGAGATCTTGATCATGAAGTTGCTGGTTTTAGCGTTATTGGTGATGCAGGAACATCTTTTAGTGCTACAACAATCAAGAATATTTTATTAAAAGCTAAAGCAGGTGATATTATTTTGTATCATATTAATCATCCTGAAAGTCAGGTAGGTAAAGCTCTTATAGAAGGACTCCCTCTATTAAAAAAGAAAGGGTTTAAGTTTGTAAGATTATCCGATGTGCAGTTAGAAACTCTTGAGTAATCCAAGATCCCTCAAGAGATAACGTCCAAAATGATGGCTAGATAATAGCGCAATATTAACTTAAGCACCGTGCTCATCAAAAATACGATGTTCGCCATGCTGTGGTTTAATATACTGATAAACAGTTGAACCGATTACCATTAAGATGAGTGATATTAAAAAACCAGCAAGTTCTGCAGGAAAAACATCTCCTAGCCAAGTCATACCAAAGAGCAACCAAGCAACAATACCCCCTACCATTGATAAAATCGCTCCTTGTGTTGTTGCACGCTTCCAATATAACCCAAAACTTAGCGGAATAAATGATCCAACAAGAGTGACCTGATAGGCTTCGGAAACAAGTTCATAAATTGGTTTACCACGCATGATGATTGCATAACATAAGACTAAGCAACTAAAAATAAGAACGGTTAATCTCATTCTAACAAGTTGTTCTTTGGGATTCGCCGGTGGTTTAATTTGATACCAAATATTTTCAACAAAGGTAATGCTTGGGGCTAAAAGTGTCGCAGAAGCAGTTGATTTAATGGCAGACAAAAGAGCACCAAAAAAGACAACTTGCATGATGAAAGGCATTTTGGTCATGACAAGAGTTGGTAAGATTGCTTGTGCATCTGTTGCAAGCAATTGAGTGGCTTCCTGAGGCATAATCACAAAAGTACTAATGGCGATATACATTGGAACAAAAGCAAAGCCTATATAAAAAATACCTCCTAAAATCGGGCCCCATTTAGCTGCTTGGATATTTTTAGATGACATAACACGTTGAAAAACGTCTTGTTGCGGAATAGACCCTAGCATCATCGTTATGGCTGAACCTATAAAAAATAATAATTCTTTAAAAGAGCCTTCTGGAAAAAATATAAATAAATTACGCTGATGAGCGGCTGTTAAAACATTTGAAAAGCCACCGGCAAGATCAGTTGCAATATATGCTAAAGAGCTTAGACCAACAACAAGAATAATCATTTGAATAAAGTCAGTGATAGCAATCGACCACATTCCGCCGAATATTGTATAAGCTAAGATGGATATCACCCCAATACACATACCTGCTTCAATTGGAATCAGGCCATTAGATAATACATTAAAAATCAAACCTAGGGCTGTAACTTGTGCCGATACCCATCCTAAATAACTCAGCATAATCAGAATGGAGCAAATTATTTCAACCGTACTGCCAAAACGTTCTCTGTAAAAGTCACTAATGGTTAACAAGTTCATTCGGTATAAACGAGAAGCAAAAAAGAATCCCACTAAAATCAGGCAAGTTCCGGCGCCAAATGGATCTTCAATTAAAGCATGAAACCCCCCTTTAATAAATTTTGCAGGTATGCCCAAGACGGTTTCAGAACCAAACCAAGTAGCAAAAGTTGTTGTTACAATCATAAAAAGAGGGAGATTTTTTCCAGCTACG
>RFNU01000080.1 GCA_009927065.1 bacterium
AAAAAGAAGAAGCCCTCTCTAGAATTGCCTTAGCAATGTAGTGGAGGGAGAATGTTACTAGGATCAGCTGCAATACTAATCTTTAAGTAGACTAACTTTTTATGGTAGTATGCTAATAGTTATTATTTATAGGATATGTGGCAGTGAAATTTTATAAATTAATCCCTATAAGCATCTTTGCTTGTTCAATCGGATTTGCTGCTGTTATTAAAGAAATAGAAGTCGATGGCTTAAAAAGATTTTCTAAAGATACAGTACTAACATATGCAGCTGTTAATGAAGGTGATAATTTAGAACAATCTGATGTTCCCCAAATTATTTCAAATCTCTTTATTACAGATTTTTTTGATGATATTCAAGTCAAACTGTTTCCAGAGGCTCAACGTTTAAATATTCTTGTCAAAGAAAAACCGGTTTTGGCTAGTGTTGATTTTTCAGGCAATGTTCATTTCAGTAAAAGTGATATCGAAAAATCTTTAACAGAACATAAGATTGATAAAGGCCGTACTTTTAACGAGCGTCAGCTGCAAAACATGATTCGTGAATTAAGGTCATTGTATGCTGTAGACGGTTATTATCAAGCCCAAATTCATCCAGAATTGAGTGGAAGAGATGATGGTAAAATCAATCTGATGCTTAAAATTGAAGAAGGAAGCACGGCCAGAATTCAATCTATCAATTTCCATGGAAATGATGCGATTCCTTCTTTCATTTTACGTAAAACCATGAGCCTGCAAGCTTCTAGTCTTTTTGCATTTATCACTTCAGCTGACAAGTATAATGAATATAGATTAGAAAACGATTTGATTGCGTTGCAAAATTATTATAAGGATAATGGATTTCCTTACATGAAAGTTGTTGACAAGAAAATCGCCCTTACTCCGATGAAGAAGGGATTGTTAATCGATATTTTCATTCATGAAGGAACAAAACAAATCGTTTCTACAATATCGCGTCAAGGCGCAGATCATGTAGATTTGTCATCTGTAAAACTTCCTGATACACCATTTAATTTCGATCAAAAAGTACTTGATAGTTACGAAAGTGAATTGCGCGATGCTCTTAATGAAAACGGCTATATTTATGGTGAGATTCGTCAGGATTTAGTAAAAATAGATGATGAACATTTAGATGTTCGATTTGTTATTATTCCCGGCGAGCTCTTTAGAATTCATCAGTATAATATTTCAGGGAATTTCAGTACAAAAGAAAAGATTATTCGCAATTTTATCGCACGCCCAGAGGGTGCTCTTTATTCAGCATCTGATATAAAAACATTTAATGAGGACTTAGAGCGTACAGGATTATTTACTGATATTCAGATAAATCCAAAACGCATTGGAAAAGCTGAAGTTGATATTGATGTTTTCTTACAAGAAGATAAAAGTAAAAAACTCTTTGCAACTGCAGGTGGTTCCAATATCGGCTATATGTGGAATATGGGCTATGAAGATAGAAATATCTTTGGTACTGGTGCGAAAACAGCATTAAAGATTGAAAGTGATACTTACGAAAGTAGTGTGCAATTTGCCTTATCTAATCCTTATTTGACTCATAAGAATATTGAAGGTTATTTTCATTTCGACAGAACACGAAGAAGCTATGAAAATAAATTTATGTTTTTCAAGCAAAATAGAGATATTTATTCAACAACTGTTGGCGCAAACTGGGCTCTTTCTGCTCATACAAAATTTGGATTGAATACAAATTACTTTATTGAGCGAGAGCGCAATATGCGTGAGCAAGAAGATAACCCTTCTGATGTTGTAATGGCGCATTATGTTTTTGCTGGCGCAAAATTATTTAGAAATCTTTTTAACAAGTATATTTTGCCCGATGATGGATATCGTTGGGAGTTATTTAGTCAAGTCTCTTTACCTTTAGGTGATTTCACTTATACCGATAGTGGGTTGTCTGCTAAATATTACACGCCTATAGCAAAAACAGGATTTGTTTTCTCTCAAAGTTTGAATGTGAGAATGATGTTTCCTTTCGGCAATAGTCCTAAAAATATCATACCGTCTACAAGATTGTTAAGTTGTGGTGGCGCGGAAGATATTCGTGGATATCATTTTAGTTCTGTTGGACCAGAAATTCAGATGACAAATCCTGACAATACAATCAGCTATAAAACAATTGGAGGTAATATTAAATTTTCTTTAAAAACAGAATTAGTGATGCCTAATAGTTTATTCAATATTAATTATGATCAAATTCGTTTCTCATTATTTCTTGATGCCGCACAATTATGGAGAACCGTGCCTGTACCAGAGAACTATACTACAGGATCAAATAGCAATAATGTTTATTTTCCAACAGAAGGTGTTAGACTGTCTACAGGGATTGCTTTAAGATTTGTGAGCCAAATTTTACCACCTATCTCTATGAGCTTGAACTATCCTTTGATTCAGCGATCAAGGGATAAAATTAAGTATGAATATTTTTCATTCGGATCTCAAATGGATTTTTAGCCAATTCAGTTTTTAACAACTACAGGAATTTTTATATGAAAAAATTATTATTAGCAGCAGTGATGAGCAGTTCAGTGGCTTTTGCAGATACCATCGCTACGGTAGACTTATTTAAGATACTAAAAAATCTACCAGAATTCGAAAAAATAGAAACTGAAATGCAAAAAGAAACATCAGTTGCTCAGAGTAAATTAAATAATAAGAAGTTGCAGCTTGATGCTAAAATTCAAGAAATTGAAACAAACAAAGATACTTTGAGCGATCAGAAGCTTCAAAAGATTCGTAAAGAAATTACTGCGTTGCAACGTGAATTAAAATATTTAGAAGCAGATTTGCGCGAAGATTTAGCTATGCGTGAGCAAGAACAAAAAACCAATTTAATTAATCATGCTGTCTTAGCTGTTTCTGATTATGCTAAAAAAGAAAAAATTGACATTGTAATTTCTGCAGAACAAGTTGTCTATCAAAATACTACTAAAGATATTACAGCCAATGTGATTAAAGCAGTAGCTCCAACCAAAGATCTAACTAAAGATAAGCAAAAATAAGTATTTTTCAATATCCCTAGTACAATAAAGGCTAGGGATAACTTTTTTTTAATATATGAAATTTCCAAGAACACTTTTATCTTCCGCGCTGCTTGAAGGGTTACTCGATACATACCCCTTATGTGAATTAAATGGTATAGGAACACCAGAGTCGTATGATCAAGATAATGTGGTTTTAGTTTTTAATCCAAGCCAGTTAAAGTTTTTAACGTCTCAGCCAGTATTATTAATATTAGATAAAAAAATTGATCATCAAGAGACACCTTTTTCTTTTATCACAGTATCTAATGCTCGCTTTCTCCTTAAACAATTACTTGAACGTACAGAACACTTATTTTTTGCCGATCATGACGCCATAGCCCATATTCATTCCACCGCGATTGTTCATCCGTCTGTAGTGCTAGGGCTAAATGTTACAGTAGGGCCCTATAGCATTATTGATCAAGACACCATTATTGGCGATTGCGTTTGTATTGGGGCAAACGTTCATATTCAAAAAAATTGTGTATTAGCCAATGGGGTTGAAATAGACTCACATACCGTTTTGTATCCAAAAAGTTTTATTGGTGAAAAGACAAAAATTTATGCATCAAGTGTGATAGGAATGCAAGGATTTGGTTTTGAGCTTGTCAATGGAGAATGGCAATGTTTATCGCATTTAAGTGGGGTTTATATTGGCAAAAACTGTTTTATTGGATCGCATGTTAGTATTGCAGCTGGCACATTATATCCTACACGGATAGGTGATAATGTCATTATTGATAATCATGTACAAATAGCCCATCACGTTGAGATAGGTCAAGGAACTGCAATTGCGGGATGTGTTGGTATTGCAGGCTCGACAAAAATAGGGAAATACTGCTTAATTGGAGGAGGGAGTGGAATAGCCGGTCATCTTACGATAAGCGATAAAGTCGTCATCACAGGCATGACAATGGTCATTAAATCATTAACAGAACCAGGAACGTATTCATCAGGAATGCCTGCTGAAGAAAACTATACTTGGCGTAAAAAAATAGCTTATTTATCAAGATTGCCACATTTAATAAAAGATTTTTATCAAACACAAAAGAGAAAAAATGACTAATATTACATTAAATCAGCAAGATATTTTAAAACTCCTTCCGCATCGTTATCCATTTTTAATGATCGATAAAGTGCTTGAGTGGAAAGCAGACGATTATATTATTGCGATAAAAAATGTCACAGCGAATGAACCGTTTTTCCAAGGGCATTTTCCAGATCATCCAGTCATGCCAGGTGTTCTTGTTGTTGAAGCGTTAGCACAAGCAGCCGGTGTTTTAGCCTATCTTTCGGGAGAGGATACTTATAAGGACCACCTATTTTATCTTGCTTTAATAGAAAATGCTAAATTCAGAAAGATGGTGCTTCCTGGCGATACAATCAAACTCAATGTACATTTTAAAGTAAGAAGGAATAGATTTTTCAAAGTAACGGGGCAAGCATTTGTTGATGATCAACTTGTTTGTTCCGCCGATTTGATGAGTGCTCAAGGAACATAAAGTGAATCATACAAAAGGACTTGTTATTGGTCGCGGAAAAATTCATCCAACAGCGATTGTTGCTGATACTGTAGAATTAGGTCAATCTGTGGTTATAGGAGCTTATTCTATCATAGAAGGGCATGTAACGATTGGAGATAACACTCATATAGGAAATCATGTTCATATTAAAGGGCCAACCACAATCGGAAAAGATAATGTTATTAGTTCTTTTTCTTCGATTGGCTGTGATCCGCAAGATAAAAAATATCATAGCGAAGAAAGTTATTTGAAAATCGGTGATGCTAATAGCATTCGAGAATATGTCACCATTTCTCGAGGTACAGAGCATGGAGGACTGATTACCAATATTGGTTCTTACAATCTTTTTATGGCTTATGCACATATCGCTCATGATTGCTTTATTGGCGATAGTAATATTTTAGCCAATGGCGCCTCACTGGCAGGACATGTTCATATTGGCAATTTTGTAGGTATGGGTGGTTTTAGTGGTGTACATCAATTTACTAAAATTGGTTCATATGCATTTTGTGGTGGAGGCAGTATTATTACAAAAGATGTCCCACCTTATACCTTAGTATCAGGTCATCCTGCTAAACTGATTGGTCTCAATTTGGAAGGGCTAAAGCGTCACGGCTTTAATGAAGAAGAACGATTAATCTTGAAAGAGATTTATAAAAAACTTTTTAGAGAATCAACAAATATTATTGAAGACGCAGTGCTCTACGCAAAAGAAAATACATCGCCGTTAATACAGCTATTATTGCAATTTATTATGAGTTCGCAACGAGGTATTACTCGATGAAAATTTTTTTAGGATGTTGCGAACGTTCTGGAGAAAATCTTTTGCGAATATATTTGAATCATCTGATTAAAATATTACCGAATGCTCAATTTTATTGCCAAGCTTTTTCTGGATTAAAAAAAGATTTCCCTAACGTAGAGGTATTATTTGATAGTGAGCTTGCTAATATCATGGGCTTTATAGAGCCGATAAAACGCCTTCCTCAATTAATATTACGCCGCGAAGCCATAAAAAAATGGATTGATCAACACAAACCTGCGTTGTTTATTGGATTTGATGCTCCTGATTTTTTATTATCAATAGAAGCTTATGCACGAAAACAAGGTGCTTATACGATCCATGTCGTCTCTCCATCCGTATGGGCGTGGCGTAAAAATCGTATAAAAAAAATTGTCACCAGTATGGACGAGCTGCATTGTTTATATGCCTTTGAAGAAAAATATTATGCGCATACACCCTTAAAAACAAGATTTATAGGACATCCGTTGCTTGCTCAAAAAGCACCACAATTACGTCATTGGCCTATCAAAAAATTACTCTTAGCACCAGGATCGAGAGATCATGAAATAAAAAATCATTTACCATTCATGCTAAAAATAGCTCAACAACTCAAAGATGAAAGTGTGATACAGGAGATTGTTATTGCTGCTGCTAAAGGAAAGGAAGGCATTATAAAACAATATGTTGCATCAAGTGAGATCCAGGTTGAAACACTAAATGAAGCCTTATCCTGTGCGCAATTTGCTTTAGTGTGCAGTGGTACAGCATCATTAGAGATAGTTGCAGATGGCTGTCCTGCGTTGATTCTTTATCAAGTCCCTGCATGGAAGCTTTGGTGTTTAAAGCATATGATTCATACCCCTTATATAGGTCTGCCGAATATTTTGACTCAACAGCCTTTAGTGAAAGAATTTGTGGGACCACTTCATACCATGTACAATAGCATTCTTACAAGCTTGAAACTCTTGTCTGAACACAATGAATATCAGCAACATGCTAGAAATATTCAGTCTGTTATGAGTCAACTATTAAAAGAGAATGATCGACCATGCTTACAAACCTATTTAACACAGATAGTCTCACAGGTATCGATGAAGCAGGCCGAGGCTGTTTAGCAGGTCCCGTTGTTGCTGCAGCGGTCACCTGGCCAACATCATTGACTATTCCAGTAGCGGACTCTAAAACATTAACTGCTCAGCAAAGAGAGCGGTTGTTTGCTCATATTATCAAACATGCAACAGCGTATTCTTATGTGGCTCTGGATGCTTCTGTTGTGGATTCAATCAATATTAGACAAGCAACCTTACGCGCAATGAGCCAGGCGCATTCTTTGCTTGCTCAAGTAGGCACAGTCACTGTTATTGATGGTATAGACAAGCCAAAAGACTTAAGAGATGCACAAACAATGATCAAGGCAGATTTATTGGTGCCTGCAGTCAGTGCCGCCTCTATTATTGCAAAAGTTGTGCGTGATCGTATGATGCTGTGGTATCATCAAGTCTACCCATGTTATGCTTTTGATGAGCATAAAGGATATGGGACTGTGAAACATCGTTTAGCAATTGCTCAGCATGGTCCATGTGCTCTTCATAGATTGTCGTTTAAGTTGTTAGCTAATCAAGAGTAACTTTTTTTCATGTACGTTCCATTGCGCAATTTTACCAAATTTACGATCGCAGAAAGTATTCTTGATATCAAGAGTTGGCTTAAAGTCTTAGCTGCCCATCACATACCTGCGGTTGCTTGTACAGATAAAGCTAACCTGTTTTCGATGGTTCAGTTCTATAAGACCGCCCTTCAATTGAAGATTAAACCCTTACTCGGATCTCAATTTTATGTACAATTACCTGATTCTAAAAAAACAGTAGATTGTATTTTTATTGCGAAGAATAATAATGGTTATATTCAACTATCATCGTTGATATCAGATTATTATCAACAAGCTCGTCATGATGCACCTTTGCCTTGGGCATTAGTGGCCGATCAATGCAGTGATCTTGTTGCCATAGTTCATCAAGATGATATTGAGACACTAACGCCGTATTTACCTCTTTGGAATCATCATTTTAATAGCAGATTACTGATTGGTTTAGAGCGCTACTTCAATCATAAAAAGTCATTACAACAAAGTCAGAGCGCGTTAGCTTTTTGTCATCAGCATCAACTACCGGCAGTTGTTGCCAATAGTGTTTATTTTCTCAATGAAGATGATTTTGAAACACAGCAAATTAAAGTGTGTATTCAGCAAGGGTATTATTTTGATGATCCTAAACGGCCTATCCATCATCATCGCCATCAACGGTTTTTTACACCTGAAGAGATAGCTGAGTTGTTTAAAGACTGCCCTGAAGTCATTGAAAACTCAATGCTCTTAGCAAGAAAATGTACTGTTTCTCTCGTTTTTGGTAACATCATGTTACCGCAGTTCTCAGAAGATGAAGAAAAAACACTCTGGGATCTATCTGCTCAAGGATTAGAGGAAAGACGTTTATTAGATCAGCATATTGATAAAAATTACGCTGCTTATCAGGATCGGCTACAAACGGAATTAACAGTTATTTGTCAAATGGGATTTTCTGGATATTTTTTAATTGTGTCTGACTTTATTCGTTGGGCAAAAGCTCAGCATATTCCTGTTGGCCCGGGTCGTGGGAGCGGAGCGGGATCGTTAGTGGCCTATGCCTTGAAAATCACCGATATCGATCCTTTACAGTATGATTTGCTCTTTGAGCGTTTTTTGAATCCTGAACGTGTTTCAATGCCTGACTTTGACGTTGATTTCTGCATGGATAAAAGAGATGACGTTATTCAATACGTTCAAGAACGATATGGTTTACAAAGCGTCTCTCAAATCGCAACTTTTGGAACAATGGCAGCAAAAGCTGTTATTCGTGATGTTGGGCGTGTTTTACATCATCCTTTTCCTTTTGTTGATAAAATAGCAAAGATGATTCCATTGGAATTAGGTATTACGTTATCAGAAGCTTTGGTGAAAAGTGAAGAACTAAAAAAAGCGTATGAAGAAGACGAGGTTGTCACTCAACTGATCGATTATGCATTGAAATTAGAAGGCCTGCCAAGAAACGTTGGTAAACATGCAGGTGGCGTTGTTATTGCGCCTAAACCACTCAAAATGATTTGTCCTCTTTATAATGAACCTCAAGCACAATGGCATCCAGTCACACAGTTAGATAAAGATGATGTTGAAGCCATTGGGTTAATTAAATTCGACTTTTTGGGGCTAAAAACCTTGACGGTGATTGATTGGACGTATCAATATGCGCAAGAGCTTGGACAACCTATTATTGCCTTAGAACAACTTCCTCTTGATGATAAAAAATCATTTGATTTATTGTTAGAAGCAAAAACAGTCGCAGTCTTTCAATTAGAATCACGTGGAATGCGTGATTTGATTATACGTCTTAAACCAGATTGCTTTGAAGATATTATTGCTCTTGTAGCTCTCTTTCGTCCAGGACCTCTTCAGTCAGGAATGGTTGATGATTTTATTGATAGAAAACATGGCCGCTCCTCAACTTTGTATCCACATCCACTCTCAGAACCGATTTTAAAGCCAACATACGGGGTGATTTTGTATCAAGAGCAAGTCATGCAGTTGGCGCAAACCTTAGCAGGCTATACCTTAGGGGGTGCGGATTTGCTCAGGCGAGCTATGGGTAAAAAGAAAGCTGAAGAGATGGCTCAGCAACGACATATCTTTGTGCAAGGATCGATAGCTCAAGGGATAGAGGAAGATATTGCGACTTTTATTTTCGATTTGATGGAGAAATTTGCAGGATATGGTTTTAATAAATCACATTCTGCAGCGTATGCTCTGATTGCTTTTCAGACTCTTTATTTAAAAGCACATGCTCCTGCAGCTTTTATCGCAGCTAACATGACAGCAGAAGCTGGGAATTTGGATAAGATTTTAGTATTGATAGAAGATGCTCGTTCTTTGGGTATAGAGGTGTACTCTCCTTGTATTAATCGCTCTGAAGTCCATTTTAAGCCTTTAACTGAAACAGGGATTGCTTTTGGACTAGGAGCCATTAAAGGAGTAGGACAAGCGCTCTTACAGCCTATTATGCAAGAGCGTTGTAACAATGGTCTTTTTCATTCATTTGAAGAGTTTATGCAGCGAACTGCTTCTATAGGTCTTTCTAAAAAAGCAATAGAGTTACTGCTCAAGGTAGGAGTTTTTGATAGCCTAAATAGCAATCGACGTTCTTTGTTAGAACAAGATCTGCCAAAATTTTACTCTAAATATGATAGAAATCATGCAGGACAAGGGTCCTTATTTGATGATGATCAAAATCAACAAGAGCCAGCCTGCGAAGATTATGTATGGTCCGATAAGTTGCATGCAGAAGAGCGTTTGTTAGGTTTTGCCATGAGCGGTCATTTACTCGATCCTTATTTAAGTGTTAAACAAGGATTTTGGCAGAAAAATTATCAACTCGGCGAGCAAACAGCAAAACCAACATTAGTGATTATTCATGGCCTGAGAGATATCGTTACCTCTAAAGGGTCAAAATTTACTGTAGTCCAATTATTACTTCATTCTCATGGAATAGAAGTTGTTCTCAATCCTGGTAGAGATCGTGATTTCCAGCTTTTGGAAAAGATTCGTTCATTAATTCACATGAGAAAACCAGCTCTCGCCTACTTTAAAACAGTTGAGAGTAAAATAAAAAAATCTTTAATTTCTCTGACGCATCTTGTAGAAATAGATGAATTTTTCTCAGAACACGTGCATAAAGTCGTTATTACCCTTGATGCCAATAGTGAACATGAAGGTATTAAATTATTATTTAAAGGTATGAGCAGTGTTCAGTATTCCTGTCCTGTCGAAGTTGTTCTTTATGATGAAAACGATCGGGGTAAAAAGCCTGTTACCCTTGTTAAAGACAATCAAGGTCAAGTCAGTCCACTATCAATCTTGATAGAAAAAACTTTTATTTATCGGTCATTGTTGAATATCGCTTTACTTTAGAACAAGTTAATGTGGCACTTTTCTGCCACTCAATTGCTAAGGTAATGCGAGAGGGAGCTTCTTTTCCGATTGCTCGGATGTTTCGTCCTGCATTGATTCTCTATCATGGAGCTGCTCGCACGATGGACATTGCCATTCCCTAACGGAACAACGGCATCGCCTCCATCTTGTAGCCACAACAGCTACACACGTTACAGGTCGGTTCAGAGTGGCCCATATTGTACATGGTTTTACCAGCTCGCTCGCACTGAGAAGAAAGAAACACAAGGAGGTCTCCCCATCTGATATCATGGAGAGTGCGTGCCAGTTTTCGGTTGTTGACCATACCTTTGATATTCAAATCTTCAACAACAAAAGCTGTTTTGCTCGTCATGTCGATCTTCAGCTCTCATGCCCAATCATAGACATGACACACACAATCAAA
>RFNU01000078.1 GCA_009927065.1 bacterium
CTTTATTATCAATCAGTTCTTTTAAGGCAGAGATCCTTTTTGTCATCAAAGGATGAGTGGAAAAAATCTCGGCTAAAAAGGTACTCAATCCTTTATCGTTTTGATAATGATACAGGTAATCATCAGTATTGAGATGATTCATCAGATGCTTGCCGGCAACAAGTAATAACAGCCCTTTTTCTGCGCCTGCAGGAGCAACATTAAAACCAATATTGTCACAAGTATATTCTCTAGCACGACTATAAGCTTTAAATAAAAATGGTATAAAATGAGCAGGCCAAATTAAAAGATTCCAAAAAGAAGAGACATGGTTTCTTTTAATATGCCCTAGTTCGTGAGCGATAATAAATTCAACTTCTGCTTGGCCTTCTTTTAAAGCATGGGCTAATACATCTGAATAAAGAACAAGATAGTTTTTTCCCCAAATGCGTGTAGCAAAGGCATTAAGCATACCACCGGATTGAAGAATGTAAGCTTCTGGAGCTTTCTTTAACTGCAGTAATGCAGATTGATTTTTAATCACCGCATCATAAACTGGAAACTGATTTGGGGTTATTTTAATAGCATTACCAATTAAATAACCTTTTAAAAGCAAAGGGGATAGCAAGCTAAAAAAGATAAAAATTGCAAAATAAAGCATATACAATCTAGAGATAATGATTTCCGCATTACTCTTTGGGGAATGCCACCAAGACATTAAAGAGTATCCGATAAAATAATAGAGAGCTAAGCTGGATAACAGCATTATAGTGAAATAAAATCTTTCTTTGAAATTAACTTTATAATTCATTGAATGTTCCTTGAGTTTTTAATTGTGAATTTAAATTTATCAAGAATGTAATGAAAAAACAATAATTTTAAAATAAATGATATTGTTTGACTGAAAATATCAGTTTTTTTAAGTTAAATAGATAAATTCATTGTTATTTTCATGTTGTTTTTTTAAATTTTAATATGTGATGATTGATGATAAAAGCAAGGGCTGATTGAGAAAGTAAAACTGAAGATCCCCTGTTACAGGGATTTCTATTATGTGTGATTTTTATGGAGAGTGCCGAGCTCTTTTGACAATAAAAGACAATATGTTACAAAACCAATCCAACCAAGGCATGCTGAGATGTTGAGTCCAAAGACACCGAGGTAATAAAAAAAATGATAAGAGACCAAACCAGGGTAACTCAACAACAGGCCAATCGCGATAAGCTGAATAGCTGTTTTCATTTTACCTAATCTGTTAACTTTAACAAGATGACTTAATTGCTGCTCTGAAGCAAAATGTCTAAAAGATGCCATAAGCAAGTCTCTGTTAATGATTAATAAAGTTGGCAGTGTAATCCAAACTGTTTGATAAGAAACAGCCAGGATAATTAAAGAGGAGGCAACAAGAAATTTATCTGCAAACTGATCGAGAAACGCTCCAAAAGATGTTTGTAATTTCATCTTTCTAGCTAAATAACCATCAAGCCAATCTGACAGCGCTGCTAATACAAATAAAGGCAAAATAAAAGCATGAACTGTATCTATAAAGTAAAAAATAATCATGATGATTGTCAACGCAAACCGTAACAAAGTAATGATTGTTGGAGTATTGATCATGAAAATTTCCTGGTTCAAAGAAAATGATAACTTTAAAAAAACAGCTATTTATTAATACTGTCAGTTTATGAAATGGATGAATTTAAATCAAGACATGTTAACGAAAAACCAACCAAGTATCAGTAAAAAGATATTTTTTACTGATATTGTCTTAAAAATTTAAGTAATTTTTCTGCTCTTTTTAGTCCTATACCATCAACATTCAGTAACTGTTGCAATGAGGCGTGAATAAGCCCTTGCCACCCCCCAAAAGTTCTTAATAAATGGACTTTCCTCTCTGAACTCAGTCCTTTAAATTCATCTAAAGGGGTGCTTAATGATTTTTTAACCTGCCTCTTTTTTTGCCAGGTGATAACAAAACGATGTGTCTCATCACGTATTTGCTGTAAGAGCAAAAATCCTGGCTGATGAGGTCTCAGTGCGAGTTGTTCGGCTTCAGCTAAAAGAGGGTTCCAACGAAAAAGAGTTTCTTCTCCTGCTCGTCTAGCGGGACCTTTAGCAATAGCTATGACTGGAAGTTGACAGCCAATATCATCAAGTGCCTGTAATGCCGCATGTAATTGTGTTATACCTCCATCGACAAGCAATAAATCAGGTAATCGTTCTTCTTTTTGTGCTTGAGTTAAGTGCCGAACTAAAGTTTGATGCATACTATAAACATCATTGTTCAGTAATTTTTCTTCATGCTGTATGGTATAACGACGATAATAATTTTTTATAAAACCAGTTGGCGAGCAATGTACAATCGCTCCTACTGTTTGATCACCCTGATGATGTGAAATATCAATACAATCTATTTTTTTGATATCGTTGATTTGTAATGCATTCATTAAGTCATCAAATCGCTTTTCAAATAAAGTATTTTTATGCTTATGCCGAGAGCTATTATCAAGCAAACTGTCCATCGCTATCTTAAGCCATGCATGCTCTCGATCATCTTTAGGTGGACGTAAAGTAACAATTACGCCATGAATACAAACAGATGTTTTAAGATGACTCATGATGATTTCATCAGGTATCCACTGTGCTGGAAGCTCGTCATACAGTCTATTCATGAGCTCTTCAAGCATGATCGGCAGTTCTTGATGCAGCTTGTCTACAACTGGGACAAATTGAGAGCCTTGAATTTTACCATCAACAACCATCAATTGATGGACATATGGTAATGCGCAAGCCAAAACATCGATCCGTCTCTGGTCTGAACTATCGATCCGCTGATTACGCTGCAAAGATCGCAATCTCTTGATATGATCACGTATTTCTTTTGCTTGCTCGAACTGTTCACTTGTACTAAAAGAAATCATTTTTTTTTCGAGTTGATCAACAAGCAATGATGATGAGCTTGTTAAAAAATCTACCGCTTGATGGACACTTTTTTTGTAATCTTCTGCGCTAATAATGTTGACACAAGGGGCAGAGCATTGTTTGATTTGATAATTCAAGCATGGTCGAGTCCGATTGGAAAAAATTGTATCACTACATGATCGTAATAAAAAAACTTTCATTAAGACATCGAGCGTTGTGCGAGCAAGCTCAACACTCGGATAAGGTCCGAAAAATGTCCATCGATTATGTTTTTTTCCGCGATACCACATTAAACGCGGAGCAATATGATCTGTTAAGACAATATAAGGATAGCTCTTATCATCTTTAAGCAAAATATTATAAGGTGGGCGATGGCTTTTGATAAGATGATTTTCAAGCAGCAATGCCTCTTCTTCTGTTTGTGTGATTGTTAAAATAATCGAGCTAATTTTACTGACCATGATCGATATGCGATCATTAGCAGGAGAATTTTTATAACTCGATAATCTATTTTTTAAATTCTTTGCTTTACCTATATATAAAATGAAGCCTTCTGCATCCAGCATTTGATAAACGCCAGCTCGTTCAGGCGTATCTAACAAAAATGTTTTAAAATCAAACATAAGTTTGATGACCATGAATGTTTTTATTGATGAGTCTATATTTTATCGCAAAATATATTAAATCAACATCATGATTAAGACCGAGTTTTTCCAATAAGCGTGTTCGATAAGTACTAATTGTTTTTGGCGAAAGAAAAAGCGCTTTGGATATTTGTTGTGTTCTTCTACCGGCTATAATTTCAGTAAAGATTTGCATTTCTCGCTGTGAAAGAGTTTTTAACATGTTTTCTGCATCTGCATCGAGATCATCATTTCTTCGAAAGATTTCTTTTTGAGCTAACGGGGGGCTCATATATTGAATGGATCGATAAGCATTGAAAACAGCTAGAACAACTTCAGAAATCTCGCATTTTTTAGAAAGAAATACTGAAACGCCTTGCTTAATAAGCAGATTCATGGTGACGAGCATTTCTTCATTACATAAAAGCACAAATTTAGTTCTGGGAGATGTTCGCTTAAGCAACTTAATTAACTCAAGAGTATTGTGTCCATCAAAAACGATATCTACTAAGCAAACATCTATGGGCCGATCTTTCAATATACTCACAGCCTGATCAAGACAACTTGCTTCATCTGTAGCAATAATATCCTGATGGCCAGCCAGCACATAGGCCAGACCTCGAAGAATTAAAGCTTGATTATCGGCAATAAGAACACGAATCATTCAATTTCTTAAGTTTTTTCATAATAAAAGCAAGTCATTTTACGATGAATTGCACTTAAAACGCAAGGGAGCATTCACATGCTCACAATACGGGACAAAATAGACATTGAACTTACACATCGCGAGAGTCTTTTAATCTTGAATTAAAAAAAATCCCGATTGAATCCAATCGTTGATACCTCGCGATAAGTTATAAACCGTAAGATGATAACTATGCTCTAAGAGATGTTCTGCAGCCACTCCGCTACGATATCCAGATCGGCAATAAAAAACATACTCATTGTTTTCTGGTAAGTCTTCTATTAAAAATCTACTTAAAGGCTTATGAACGGCGTTTATAATATGTCCTGCTTGATACTCATGATCTTCTCTTACATCAATAATGAGCAGTGATGGATTATTATCTATCATTTTCTTTAAATCTTGGCTTGTTATTTTTATTAACGGCATGCTGATAACTCTGAACGGTTTACAGATCGTGTTACTCAGCATAGCAATATTATTCTAGAGTATCGAGTCATTTTTCATTTGATTGCTGTACAGCTGATAAAGAAATGAGCTGATAGTGATCGTATCACCGCCGACTGTATGTATTGTATCAAAAACCAGCATGCTTTTTACTCTGGCACTATTGGTACAATCAGCAAGAAAATATGATCACTGAGACTTATCGCAAAACAATATCTGAGTTAGAAAAAAACGACTGATTATATCTTATGTTAAAATAACCGAGTGTTTGGCCAGTTTTAGAGAAAAGTGATATCTTGTATTTATATTGAGTTAAAGTATAGTCAAATTGAATGAAATTGTCTAAACTGTTGAGTAAGATAGAACTTAGTGATGTCACGGTCAGCACCGGTTAAGTCCTATTTCTGAGATTTAAATTTTTAACAACCAAAGAGGTCAATTTATGGTTAATCGCTCTCAAGCCGTATCTAGAGGACATGCTCTAAGTGAGCAGAATTTAGTAATGCGTAATACAATGCTTCTTTTATCGTTGAACTTTCTTTTTTCTGCATTTACTGCCTATTTATCTATGACTGCAAACGCTCGCCCAATGGGTTTAGGTGTTTTGTTTGTTTATATGGGTCTTGTTTTTGCGATTCAAGCGTTCAGAAATTCAGGGATAGCTATTCTTCTTGTTTTTATGTTAACAGGAATTCTAGGTTATACTCTTGGGCCTTTGCTTAACTTTACCTTACAGAACTTTTCTAATGGCTCTGCCATTATTTCAACAGCTTTTCTAGGAACAGCGGGTATTTTTGGCGGTCTTTCATTTTATGCCATGACAACCAAAGAAGATATGAATTATTTGGCTGGCTTTTTAACAGTAGGCTCATTCACTGTAGTAGCCCTGTCGATTTTAAATCTTCTTTTTTTCCAAATGCCCATTATGTCTTTAGTTGTAGCATCAGCCATCTTACTTTTATCAAGTGGTTGGATTTTATTTGAACTGTCAGCCATCGTTCGTGGCGGCCAAACGAATTATATTTTAGCTACAGTTGCTATTTATGTTCAGTTATACAATATCTTTGTTTCATTAATTCAAATTCTCAGCAGCCTATCCTCAAGAGATCGTTGATTTAGACAACAAGCCAGTTATGACTTAAAATATCTGGCTTTTTTGAGCAACATACGTCCGCAATCCTTTTCCTTTAAGGGAAGATCAAGATCTTCCCTCTCTTTTTTAATTAATTGTTGTTGAACAGTTTTCCCCACATATTTTTTCTGGCAACAATGTATTGCAACACCTAGATTAAACAGGGCTATCCTTGACAAAGGCGGGCATAAGCTGGTCACCTATTGAGTGGACAATGCTCAAAAATATGGCAAGAGTTTATTTAAATTCTCTGCTTCTCATACATCACAGAAATAAAGAGCGAGCAATCAACTTTCTCTTACACTCTGGCACGAAGTTATCAGCAAGCAGGGGGGTTTGGCTCCATCACAAGAGCTTCGGATCGATAAAGAATAAGGAAAGGGCAGTAAGGCGTCTTTGGGACAGATCCTAATAGCACCATAGTGTTGCTGTCGCTTAATTGGAAGCGCGCTTATTCATGGCCGGTAGTTCACAAGACGGTCGTTGAAACAAGACTAAAAGGAAAGCTAATGTAATATAAACATCGGCTAAATTAAAAATTGGCCAGGACCATTCATGCCAAGAAATGAGCATAAAATCTCTGACAAACCCTAACACCATCCTATCAAAAAGATTACCTAAACCACCGGCTAAAATTAATAACAAAATTGTTTTATTAGAGCTTTTATGATCGCTTTTATGAAACATCCAGATGAAAATATTTAAAATTAATACATTGAAGATAGTGATCAATTTGGTGAAGCCTTGCCCCAAACCAAATCCTAATCCATAATTTTTTGCTAAACAGAGTGACAGGATTGAAAATAAATTAATTTTTTGTCCTAATGCGAGCAAAGTAAAAGCAATATGCTTAGAGACTAGGTCTAAGCATATTAAGGTTAACAAAATCAACCAATTAACCATAATATCGGTTCTCTCCAGGCGCTGTAACATTAGAAACACAACGAGGGCAAAGTCCTTGATTTAATAAAGACACTCTATGCCAACAACGTTGACATTTATCAACATTATCTAAATGCTTAACTTCAAATGAAACTTCTCTTAACTGTTTATCGGCAATCACCTGAACTTCTGAAACAAGAAGTATAAACTTTAGTTCATTGGCCCAATCCAGCAAGATATGTGATGAGGGGACGTTTAAGGTTACTGTTGCTTCCAACGCAGAGCCTATTACTCCTTGCTGACGAAGGGCTTCGAGTTGAGGCTGAATCTCTTTTTTAAGGGCCAAGACCGCTTCTGCTGCCTGTATGTGCTCAGATGTTAACAGGTTTGCTATATGATCTAATGACGGCCATCTGTTCATTAAGATAGATTCTGAGTCTTTCAAGTGAAAATGTTGCCAAGCATCTTCAGCGGTAAAAGGTAAAACAGGGGTTAATTGATGAACTAATGAGATAAATAAGTAATAAAGTGTTGTCTGGCAAGAACGACGTGCTTGGCTGGATGCATGCGCTGTATAGAGCCTGTCTTTAATAATATCTAAATAATCAGAGCCTAATTCATTAACACAAAAATCTACTATTGAACGAGTAACAGCGTCAAAATCGTATTGTGCATAAGAGTCTCTTGCTTGGTTTTGCATCTGAGCAATCCGATACAAGAAATATTTATCGAGTAAAGTCATGTGATCTGAAGAGAGCGCATCTTTCAGCTGAAAATCAAAAAGGTTGCTTAATAAAAATCGTAATGTATTGCGGATACGACGATAAATATCCGAAGTTCTATTAAGAATTTCATCACCAATAGCCATTTCTTCACGATAATTTGAAGTAGCTACCCACAAGCGCAAGACATCGATGCCATACTTATCAGCAACTTCAAAAGGAGAAATGACATTACCTAATGACTTAGACATTTTTTTACCGTCACGATCAACCGTAAATCCGTGAGTTAAGACGGCTTTATAAGGAGGAATATCCATACGCCCCATAGAGCAAATTAACGATGACTGAAACCACCCTCTATACTGATCAACACCTTCTAAATATAAATCTGCTGGAAAATTCAAATCTTGGCCCATCAAAATATGAAATACCGATCCTGAATCAAACCATACATCTAACGTATCGCGACTTGCTACCCACTCATCACCTTCAACACCCCAATCGATGGGCTTACTACCAAACCATGCTTCCAGTCCATCCTTTTCAATCGCACAAGCAACCTTTTCGATAATAGCACTCATTTGAGGATGGACTTCGTATGTTTGTTCATGATAAATCAAAACAAGTGGTGTTCCCCAATGACGTTGACGAGAAATGCACCAATCAGGACGTTGTTCAATCATTTTTTCCATACGCTGAGCACCCCAATGTGGATGCCATGCTACCTTATGAATAGATTCAATAATATCTTTTTTAAAAGATGGAGAAAGACTCACAAACCATTGTGGAGTTGCTCTGTAAAAAATAGGTTTCTTATGACGCCAACAAACTAAATAAGAATGCTCAAATGAGTTATTTGCTAGTAAACAATTTTTGTCTTTTAACAGATTGGTAATAATAGGTTCAGCTTCAAAGTTGTTTAAACCCGCAACATCGGGAACAGAGGCAACAAAACGACCTCTGGCATCCAACAGTTGTAAAGGCTTTAATTGAGCCGCTCGACCTAATTCATAATCTTCAGGCCCATGATCTGGAGCCGTATGCACAAACCCTGTTCCAGCATCAGTAGTAACGTGATCACCCGCTAAAAGAGGTACTTGGCGATCGTAAAGAGGGTGCTGCACACATTGGTTTTCCCAATGTTCATGACTGATTGGGGTAATAGTCACATCATCTAAAGACCAGCCCCATCGTTTTAGAGAGGCCTCGACTAAAGGTTGCGCCACAAAATACGCTTGATCATGGCGGATGACGGCGACATAAGCAATGGTCTTACCATAAGCAACCGCTTGATTTGAAGGTATGGTCCAAGGCGTAGTTGTCCAAATCACAACGCTCGCATTTAATAATTGCCCATCGATCATTTTTCTTTCAGAAAAAGAAAATTTGACATCAATGCTTGTTGATACCTTTGGGGCAAATTCTGTTTCTGCTTCTGATAAAGATGATTGACAATGTGGGCACCAATGAACAGGTTTTAACCCTGATTTTACTAAATCCTTATCAAGCATCGATTTAAATTGGCGCACAATATTAGCTTCAAAAGAGCTATCCATTGTGGCATAACGATGAGTCCAATCAGCTTGTACACCTAACCGCTTAAAACCACTTGCTTGAATCTCAATTTGTTCAGAAGCATAGTCACGACAGTGCTGGCGAAAAATCGCTGCGGGCATATTACGACCTATTTTTCGTTCTACTTGAATTTCTATAGGTAACCCGTGACAATCCCATCCTGGAATATAAGGAGCACAATAGCCCTCTAAATTTTTTGACTTTAAAATAAAGTCTTTCAATATTTTGTTAACAGCATGACCAATATGAATGCAACCGTTAGCATAAGGAGGGCCATCATTTAAAATAAACTTTGGAGCATCTTGACGAGAATCTATTAATTTTTGGTAACAAGCATGCTCTTCCCAAAACTTGATGAATTCTGGTTCACGGCGTGCAAGATCACCTTTCATGGGAAAATCAGTTTGTGGCAAATTTAAAGTTTCTTTCATCACGATAATTTATTTTAAAAATAAAGCTTATTATACCCAATGCACTGATAACACTCTAGCATTTGTAAGAACTTTTAACCTATTGCTAGTGAATCATCTTCCTGATGACAGACGAGTCAACTCTGAGTGTGCTAATCGAGAGAGGCAACGATTAGAAATTGCATGCTGTATAACCGCATCGATAAAAAAAAAGTTCCTCAAAAAGGATATAAACGTGTTCTCTTATCTAATCAACAGCACATCGATTTAGTTTCATGCTTGCATGCAGTCAAATTTTTTTTAATAAGCAACACGCTGATAAATATATTTAATATCCCTATAAATCGCTAATAAATATAAAAAGCCGCATAATGAAACAATGCTAATCAATAGCATAAAATAAGTCCATCCAGCTATTTCCATATGTTGCTGCAAGAAATCGAAAGTGAGCCCGCCTGCCAATATAATAAAAAGAGCAGCCCAAGCTCTTAAAAATAAACTTTTCGGTAATTTAAAAAACCGCTTTGTTAATCGACAATAAGAATTAAAAATGGTTAATTGAACAAAAAGTGTCAGCATCGTTGATGTTGCAATTCCTATTGTTGACCAAGGGGCGAAAAAATAATCTGATGTTAAATTAACAAGCGATCCTATCAAGTGAGTCTTGATAATTAAATTTTGCTGGCCTCTGATCGTGCAAATAATCACAAATATTTTATTCAAGGTTATCGGCAGGATACATAAGACAAAAACTTTCAAAAGTGCTGCTGTCCGTTCAATACTCAGGGGATTTTTTAAAAAGACATTAATAAGATAAGGAGCTAAGACATAACCCCCAACCACACAAGGCAAAACAAAGTAAAAAATAAATAATATTGCTTTATTTTCGAGTTGAACTCGTTTTATTGAAGATTGATAATCTTTTGCATAATAACTTGAAAAAACAACAGATAAAGAGTAAACAATTACACCCAAAGGAAGCTCTATAATACGCTCACATAAGTAGTACTCACTAATGGATCCTGCATGACTATAAGTTAAAAATATCTGATCAATCGTTGTATTAAATAAAATCAAAAATCCCATGACTGAAAGCTTCATAAAATTAACAAAAAGTGGTTTAGACTCTTTTGTTAATGCAAAATCTTTTTTAAAAAAAGGGGCATAGTGTCTTCCAGCACAATACTGCACAAACAATTGGAGGATTCCAGCAAAAAAAACAGCTTGAGCTAGGCCAATCAGCGTAACACTTCCCTTTAATAACGTAATAATTATTGTTAAATTTAAAATTATGGGAGAAAATCCATTAAGTAGATAGCGGTGATGCAACTGCATTAACAAGGCATAGAAACTTACTAATGAGATAAAAAAACCATAGGGGACTATCCATCGCAAAACAACTACAAATTCATTATATTTGCTAGTGTCTTCCATCATTCCGGGCGCTAAAAATGAAATCCAAAAACGAGGGGCAATAATCACAGATAGGGTAAAAAACCCCATACAAATGATTAAGAATAAAAAAGCTTGATGATAAAGCTTGCGGTAAGCCTCTTTATTAGATTTTTGAGTGTTGGCTAATTCAGGAAGAAGTGCCTGAGAAAATGACCCTTCTGCAAAAAAGCGCCGTGTTAACTGCGAAATTCTAAACGCCATAACAAAAACATCTAAAAGAGGACCTGCACCAAAAATGGAATATAATAGGAATTCTCTTATAAATCCTGTGATTCTTGATAAAAATGTTACGAGCGATAATGGAAATATAGACTTTAACATAGACTTGCGTGTAGAATTTGTTAAGATGTATTCTAGCATAGATTTAACGTCTAAATAACAAAAATATATACTCAAGGAGTTTTTAAGAAATGGCTAACAGTAAACAAGCTGAAAAACGTATTCGTCAAAATGAGAAAAGCCGTCAAAATAACAAATGGCAAGTCACTCGCATGCGTACAGCTATTAAAAATGTTCGTACAAATATTGAATTAAAAGATTATGACAAATCAATGGAAACTTACAGATTAGCAACTTCTATTATCGATAGAATGCAATCCAAAGGTAAAGTTCATAAAAACACAGCAGCTCGTCTAAAAAGTCGTCTTAATAAGGCTATTAAAGCTCTTGTCGTAGCAGCATAATACTGTAGATTATTTTTTAGCTATTTTTTAAATCTCCACTTGCTATCCTCTATTAAAAAGGCTTGTAGTCTCAGACAAGCCTTTTTGTTAACTGGTTTAATTTTTGCCACGACACCAATACAATACTCTATACGAGCTCATTGGGAAGAAGTGCTGCTCAGATGTGCCAACCTGAAATTCAGTTGAAACAACTATTTTTTAAAAAAACTCGCGGAATTTTCACCATTCAACATTTTTGTAAAAATTTGAGTGGAGATGGAGTGCGAGACCTTATAGGATCGGCTAATCGAAAAGATATTTTCTTGTATCAGCATGAGTTTTGACCGAAGCGATTTTTGGCGTATAATCACTCTCTTGATTTATGGACGTGTTTTCGATGCTGACAACAGATTGTCTTGATAATACTCTTAAAGAGGTTCTCGATTTGAGAAAGAACAGTCATCAGATAAAAAAAATATGCTTGAAAAACAAAACACTTGCTCAAAGCTTATCGCTATCGCCTCTATCCTGACGAAGAACAAGAAACGTTCCTGAAAAAGCAT
>RFNU01000197.1 GCA_009927065.1 bacterium
GTTGGTTGTGCGCGTCATGTCTATGATTGAGCAGTTATCTGTTAGGGAATGGCAATATCCATCGTGCGATCAGCTCCATGACAGAGACATCAATGCGGGACTAAACATCCGAGCAATCGGGTGAGCCGATCTGCAGGGACACAGCATTTGCGTCAAGAGTTCCCCTGAAGCGAGAGTTTCTGGCGCAACTGCTTCAGCCAGAGGTCTTCAGGTTGCTGAAGATGGGTCGCAAAAGAAGAAGACCCCTCTCACAGCCTTAGCAATTTAGTGACGGAAGAATGTCACAGTTTAAATATCCTGCGACCCAAAAAAATGCTCGTATAAACGCTCTTTAAGTTCATCTGTGCCGATATTATTTAAAGCGCTTGTATAGAGGATAGGTAGCGACGTGATTTCTTTTAACTCATTAATATCAGCTTCTTTTTGTTCACGATGATAATCTGAGTCAATTTTATTAATCAAAATCATGCGAGGCAAAGTATTAATATGTTCACTCACAGCAGATAGCTCAAGCTCTTGGGATAGCATTTTATATTGCTCAGTACAACTAATACCCTCAACTTCTTGAGCATTAAGCACAAAAAGAAGTAATCGTGTACGGCTAATATGCTTTAAGAACAAGTTACCTAAACCATGTCCTGTATGAGCACCTTCAATTAATCCAGGAATATCTGCTACGACAATATCATGACCCAGACTATAATGGACAACACCCAACTGGGGGATTAATGTGGTAAAGGGATAGTCAGCGACTTTAGGCCTTGCTTGTGAGATGCAACGAATGAGTGAGCTTTTGCCTGCATTAGGTAGCCCTACTAGCCCTACATCGGCTAAAACTTGTAATTCTAAGCGCAAATTCAAAATCTCGCCTGGATATCCAGGTGTTGTATGACGGGGCGCTCTATTTACTGAAGTCTTGAAACGTGCATTACCCATTCCATGAAAACCGCCTTTGGCTATCAGTACTTGTTGATTAGGCTCAACTAAGTCGCAAATAACTTCATTGGTATCTTGATGAAAGACTTTAGTGCCTACAGGAACAGGGATAATCAAATCATCGCCTCGACGGCCAGTTTTATGGGCACCAGAACCACGCTGACCATTGGATGCTTTAAAGATTCTTTGCTGATTGAATGCAGCAAGAGTATTGAGATTATCTTTAGCTATGAAATACACATCACCGCCATCACCACCATCGCCACCATCTGGTCCGCCAAAAGGAATATATTTTTCACGACGAAAACTACATGTTCCCGCTCCACCAGATCCTGCTTCAAGTCGAATTGTAGCTTCATCAATAAATTTCATATTTAAACGCGAGAGTCATGATACCTCAGTGATTAACGCCTGAGTCCTCGCCGCCTCCTGTTTTCATTTAGGTTAATTACACATAACAAGCAATGATGCTTTTGATCTAGATACAAGATACTTTATGTACTTTATGATGCAGTATCTGTTGATAACATGATGTTTGTAAAAGCTTTGCTTGTTTTTTTATAGTTTTGCAGGGTGTCAGAGCTAACACTGTTGTAGCCCTATTATTTTTTTATGCAACACTACAGCCCTGGTCAAATTTAGGTTGCTTGCTTAGGCTCCCTTAATGAAGGGAGCTTGAGAGCGCTTAGATCGGCTATTAAATAGCTACTTCAGTAGGTTTAACATCAACATAAGTACGACCATGGCGTTGGTAAAAGAACACCACACCATCCGCTAATGAGAAAAGAGTGAAATCTTTTCCACAGCCTACGAAATGACCATGTTTGAAATGCATACCAACTTGACGAATGATAATGCTTCCTTTGTTAATATACTGACCACCAAAGACTTTTACGCCACGAAACTTAGGATTTGAATCGCGTCCATTACGACTACTACCGCCAGCTTTTTTAGTTGCCATCGCTGCTTACCCCCTCGAGTACGATATCTACAATTTTCAATACAGATAGATGTTGTCTATGACCAGCACGACGACGTGAATTTTTACGACGACGTAGCTTCATAATCATAACTTTATCGGCTCTTTTATGTTTTAGCAACTCACAAATGACTTTAGCACCTGAAACGAGTGGTTGACCAATAAGCTGTTTATCTTCTATTACTAAATGTAAAACATCTTCAATAATAACTTGTGCACCTGGTTCAGCGATGATTTTTTCAACATCGATGACCAAGCCTTTTTGTACGCGGAACTGTTTTGAACCGCATTTTATAATAGCGTAACTCATGAATTCACAAATAATTCTGAAAAGTGTATTATAAATTGTCTTGAGTCGACAAACAAGCTCAAATTCCACAATGATCTCGGGATTTATAAAAAATATACACTAGGATACGGCCATGGATGCTTTAACAGACATATTATCAAAACTCAATAACTATGTTATCGAGCAATTAAACAGCCCTCTTCCTTTACTCAACGCTCTTGTCAAACACACTTTTGAACGTCCGGGAAAAAACATTAGAGCTCGCTTTATGATTCAATTAGCCCATTTTCTAAAAGAATCGGCCACAACGATAGATTTTTTTAAAACAGCGACCATTATTGAACTGATTCATTGTGGAACACTTGTTCATGATGATGTGATTGATCAAAATCCTTTACGGAGGAACGGGTTAGCCACTCATGAGGTCTTTGGTAATACATGCAGCATCTTATTAGGGGATTATCTTTTTACTAAGGCCTATCTTATCGCTCAAGAGCTTAACCATAAAGCTCTTTTTCTGCCAGATCTCGCTCTTGCCGCTCATGCTCTAGTGGAAGGCGAGCTTTTGCAATTACAACAAAAAAACACTGTGATTACATTTGATGAGTACTTAACTATCATTCAATTAAAAACAGCCAGTCTTTTTGGTTTTGCCTGTAAAAGTGTTGCTCAAATCTACGCTCCTGAATTACAAAATGAATTTCATGAAATAGGATTTAAATTTGGAACTCTTTTTCAACTCATTGATGATTTTCAAGATTATTTTGGAACGGCTGAACAACTAGGAAAGCAACCTGGACAAGATTTTAAAGAACAAAAAATGACTCTTCCTTTATTAGCTCTCAAAAAAATAGGTCTTGAAAAAAAATTAAGTTCTTTTTTTCAAGAGGTTCTCACTTTTCAAGAGGCGGTCAAGATATTAAGCCCCGTGCGTCAAATAGCTTTAGATCTGATCATGCATTATGCCCATGATTGTAAAAAAGCTGTTGTAGCGATTCATGCAGAAATATTTCTCATGCCATTAATCAATCGCTCTCTCGATGTCTTGCTGGAGTCCGAATATTTACCTCATAGTTAACTCACATAGTCACAACAACCCAGCTTTGATTCATGAGGATATTTTTATAGAAAAATTCATACTCTCACCCACAGCAAGTGAGAGTATCGACAAGATCTTAATAATAACCGTAATATGTATAATTTTGCTTAAAAAGCTGCTCTAAACGCAAAGCTTCATGTAATTCTTCTTGTGTCATAGACAATGCTAATTGATGAAGCTGCTCATTACTATTTTCATAAAGCTGGTTTGTTGATATTTTTTGCCAAGCATAAGCTTTTGCTCGATTTTGAATAATTCCAGCACCTTGTTCATACATCAATCCTATTTGTAATTGAGCAGGACGATATCCCCCTCTCGCCGCAGCATTAAACCAACGAAAGGCTTTAACTGGCTCGACTAAAACAGCTTGTCCTTTTAAATACATATTACCAATTAAATATTGACCTTTTACGCTACCTTGCCAAGCTGCTTTTAAACGAAGTAAGAAAATCTCTTGTTCAGTATGAGCAAGAATTTTCTTTGATTCTTTAAGATCAGCGAGCATAAGTAATGCCGGATTGTAATTGACTTGTGCCAACTCATTGATCCAATCATAAGCAATCCTATCATCCCAAAATGGAAAATCACCTTTGATGAGATCGTGAGCAATCTCAAACTGAGCTGCTAGATAATTTTTTTGATTTTTAGCCTTTAAAAACAAATCCACTGATTTATCATAATTGCCCTCATGACGAGCAAATAAGCTCAACGCAAAATAAGCATAAGGATCGTGCGCCGATTCTGCTTCATTTAACAACCTGAGGGCCTCGTCCTTTTTTATTTCTGGCCAATATCCTTTGAGAATCAGTCTAGCTTTTAAAACTTTTGCAGGAATAATTTTTTTTTCCGCAATATTTAAAAGGGTTAAAATATCTGTTCGTTGCACTGAAGGATTAGTTTGAACTGGAGCATAAAGACGCTGTAATACTTCTTGGTAGGCTGCATAAGGCGATCCTTTTGCCGCTGCTTTTCTAAACTCATTATAAAAATCAGCAGGATATGATTTAGGCATGCTGGGCAATGTTAATAAGCTTTTATTGTCATAAGTTGGCACAACTTTTTGGATTTGTCCTTGATGCTGCATAGCTCGATCTGGCCAAAAATCTTTTAAATCGTTAAGTTCTTCATAAAGACTTTCATGATGTGCTTCATCCGTTAACTCTTGAGCCCTTTTCCATGAACCACTTTTTTCGGCTACTAAATATCTAGCTAATTGCTCTTTAGAATCAGGATCTCCCGCTTCAGCAGCTTGCTCTAAATAATATAAAGCCTTAGCTTTATTATCTCTAGCAAATTCTATAGCGACTGCTAACTTCAACGCTGATAAGTTTTTTTCTTTCAAACCTATCTCTAAATACTTTAGCGCTTTATCATAATTTTGCGAAACAAGTAACCCCTGGCTATACAATTTTGCTAACTCTACTCCTGCTGTCACAGAATTTTTAGCGTAAGCTTTTTGCAAATACTCTTCACCTTTTTCAATATTCACGGGTTGTTCATACAAATACAACAAACCAACAACCTCTTGAGCTTGAGGATATCCTGATTCAGCAGCCCACTCATAAAATTCTCGAGGGCCTTGATGAGCAAAGTCAGCTTCATCTGTTACTAAAGGCAATGATGGTTGAATATGAGGATGGTGATCGTTCGATGATGGCGGTTGTATCTTTAAAAACTCAGATGATACCGTTTCATAATTCCAAAGACATCCAGTAAGTATAAGGGGAGATAAGATCAATAAGCGCTTTTTCATAATGATTACCAAGTTTTTTTCAGGGCTAATTTCAGATCAACTGAGTAATAATGTTGAACTGTTCCTGTGAAATTATAATGTTGTTGTGTTTGAGCATTCATAATTTGATCATGAAAAATAAATCCGTGTTCATTTCTTACGCAAACAGCAGCTTCTAAATCAAGTCCTTTACTCAGGGCTGTACTTATTCCTGAGCCTAAAGTCCAGACCCAGAGTTGATCATCTGAATGAATAAAACGACTTTTATCAGTTCTATGTACTGCTACTCGATTATGCGTCATGCCCAAACTCATTTGAATAAAAGGATCGAAAGACATTGATGGCGCTATATAAGCACGAACCACTCCGGCATAATTATAACCTCTCAACCCAACAGATGCTGGATGATAAAAATTAGACACGCTAAAATTAGAGTCTCCATCTTCATTCAAATCACTAGCGATGACAGGCAACGTACTCAAATCAACTGGAACAAAACTACTGGCTGGAGAATAGCGTAAATCAATAGGAAAAGACCCTACTTGCAATCGTTCAAACGCTCCTCCAAAACTAAAGGTTTGAACGGGTCGATAGTGATACTCTATAGAATAATCTAATGTTATCTTATGATTTGACGCGCTCTCGATATTTTGAATATTTCGATCATTAAAAGTTGAATAAGAAAAAGAAGAGATATCTGGTCTACGCAACATTGTTGTAAAACATAATGCGTGATTTGGTTTTTGATTATTGCCAGCTATCCGACTATGATTTTGATTATCTAATGATAAATCACTTTTTTTAGATGACTCTAGTTGAGTTTTATCGCTACCACCCGGTGTAGTGAGTATCTTTGTATAAGCGAATGCAAAAGATGTACTCATCAATAAAATCATCCTAAGGATAATATCTCGATTGTTCATTAAATCTATCCTCATTAAATATCAAATTAAAAATAATATACTAAGCCAATTTGTTTTAATGTTGTTTTTTGATCAAATTTAAAACGCATGTTACCAAAAGGCCCATTAGAATCTGTTAACTGTGGATTTTGACTACTTAAGACCACCTGAAACTTAGTAGATCGCCCTTGAATGCGTTGTTTAATATAACTAGCGCTCAAGGCGAGAGACTCAGTAATCATAATATGAACACCGCCTCCATAAGTGTAAGTAAAGGGCATAAAGGCCCATCCCTCTTGATAAAGAGGCACTAATGTTGCTGCTGAGCCCACATTTTGAGATATATCCATGACAGTATGAGTAAGGTTTAAGCCTAAACCTGCCTTCAAATAAGGTTGGAAATAACCATCATATATTGGAAAATAGTGCAGTGTTAAGTGGATTGGCACATTAACGACTTTCAGCTTGGCTTTATCCAAAGTAACAGTCGCATCAATTTCGCTAACAGTTGTTGTCGAAACAGACGATTGCGATCCACCATTAGATGGATTAGTGTTTTGTACTGTAGACGTTTGTGTTTGAAAGATTTTATAAACAGGATTGGTAAGCTCTATTGTTGGATTATTATTATAACTGAGTTCAAAACCATAACCTAAATGCTTTGATCTGGTAATAGCATTAATCTGTAAAACTGGCTGTTGCGTCGGATCAGGATAAGTAGGTGGATTAAGCACCGATGGAAACGTAACATCGAAAGTCCCATAATCTATGATGCTAAATGTTTCATGAACCGTAAGGTTTTGAGTCGTTGTTGATGAATTAGAATTGTTATTACCATTATTACCACTATTATTATTTGTTGTTTGAATTTGTTGTGTATAATTTTGAGGATAATAATATGGCTCTACACTCATAACTGATAAATCACTGTACCCAAAGTTAAACTCAAAATATCCGCTCTCTTTTTTATAAACAATTTTCTTTAAATCTTTTTTATCGCGGAAATAATATGCTTCTTGAATATCATAGTTGGGCTCAAACTCAGGATGATCAAACAGAGGTGTAGGGAATTCTTCTGGATTTTGAGATATTGGAGGCTCATCCGTATAGTAAACGGTACCTGCAAATAAAAGACAAGGTAAAAAAAGAATTAAAAATCGGTTCACCGGAATCTCATCTGCAACTATATATTATAACAGTCTAACAGATAGTTTTATTTTCTCCAGCTTACGAGGTGATAGTAAGCTGGAAAATTAACTTTTTTTACTCAACTGATTCGGTTTGAACTCGCTTAGCGAAATGAGCTGATGCATTAATGCGCTCACGTAACGACTTACCTGGTTTAAAACAAAGAACATGTTTGCGTTCAGTCCAAACAATTTCTCCTGTTTTAGGATTGCGGGCTTGACGCGGCATACGCATTCTTAAACCAAAGCTGCCGAATCCACGAATTTCTATACGGTGGCCTTTCACAAAAGATGAAACCATATACTCAATAATTCTTTTTACGGAATACTCAAGTACTTTAGGGTTTAAATCCGTTTTACGGGCCATCATTTCTACAATTAATTCTGCTCTAGTCATTTTTGTTCATACAATTTCAACTACATCTTGAACGTAATTGTAGCGAATTATTAGTCAACAAGAAACGGTTTTGTTCATATATCTTGCAAAAACTTTGAAAAAAGATGGTTTTTTCAATTTCTTGCTAAGTAGCTAACTTACAGCTATCAAGTTATAAAGCAACTTGATACGATGAAAACGTCTCTTTAAATTCACAAGGATCGTGATATGAAGTTTTCTTGGAATGGCCCTATAGATTTTGCAAAGACTTTTTCAAAAGAATATAAAGAAGAAAAAGAAGACTTTGATGATCAAATAGATTTTGAAAAAATCGATATTGATCCCAATAAAATTATTGAAGATAAGGAAATTAATGAAACCGATCCGACTCAGCTGTATCTCAAAGAGATCGGGGCATCCCCTCTTTTAAATCCTGATGAAGAAATTCATTACGCTCGTTTAGCACGCAGGGGTGATATAAAAGCTCGCAACCACATGATTGAATGCAATTTAAGACTTGTTGTCAAAATAGCACGTCGCTACCTTAATAGAGGACTCTCTTTACTCGATTTGATTGAAGAAGGAAACTTAGGGCTGATGCGTGCTGTAGAAAAATTCGATCCGGAACGCGGATTTAGATTTTCAACATATGCTACATGGTGGATTAGACAAAATATTGAACGAGCCATTATGAATCAAACTCGTACCATTCGACTGCCTATCCATGTTATTAAAGAGCTTAATATTTATTTAAGAAAATCAAGGGAAATCGCTCAATCACTCGATCATGAGCCAACTTATGACGAAATTGCTAACGCACTTAATATACCCGCGGATAATGTTAATAAACTTCTAAAATTAAATGAAAAAACACTATCTATTGATTCTCCACTAGGTGATGAGTCAGAAAAACCATTAATCGATGCTTTATCTTCAAGTGAATGGTCCGATCCTACAGAAGAATTAGCGCAAGAATATATTGAAACCAAACTTTACAAAATCATGGAATTTCTCTCTGAAAAGCAACAATCTATCTTGTCTCAACGATTTGGTTTAAAAGGGCATGAAGAAGCGACGTTGGAAGAAGTAGGGCAGGAAGTAGGTTTAACAAGAGAGCGTGTACGACAAATTCAAGTTGAAGCGCTAAAACAACTGAAGAAGAAACTGGAAGAGCAAGGATTAACGAGCGAATTAATGTTTGAACAGTAACCTTATTGTTTTTTTAATTGATAGCCTAGTTGTTTTATCAAAAACTGGGCTAACGGTAATCCTACTAACTCTTCTAATTGACGATTTTCTTTTTCTTTTACATATCTCGCTTCTAATTGAATGGGGGTTTGTTCAACCTCGCGCTCAAAAAAACTAATGATCTTTGAATGAAATCCCATAGTCTCAAATAAATCAATACAATTTTTTTTAATAGATGTCGTTAATAAAGCAGCTAATGTCGCAGAATGATAAACTTGAATTTCATCATGAGCAACCAGAATGCGAGAGTGCATCAAAATGTCTTTAGCTAAACTTGATTTGACTACTGAGCTGATTAATAAATGCCAATCGACTGCATCAAGATATTCTTCAATCTCTGAACTTAATTCAGTTTTTTTTTTAAAGAAGCGACCATACTGATGCGTATCAAAGACATCAGTACAAAACTTTGAGGATAAGGATGGGTTGCTAATAGCTGATAACACTTAGAGAGCTCTTGGTAAAGAATTACTAACGGTTGTTGAACGATATCTTTCTGCTCAACAATCCAACTCATGAGTTGTTTCATTAATTTATCAGCAGATAATCCTTTATCAAAATATTTTAAAATATCATTTTTTAATTCGACTGTATCAGACTCTAAGATTTGATCAATAATCTTATGGATATCTGTATGACTTAAAATGGAAAAATAGTTAAAAAGCGAATGATCGTCTAAACGCTGCTGTGTTAAGGCTAAGGAATACTCAACAATATTCAACATATCCCTATAACTACCATCGGCTTGCTGTGCGATTGCAAATAAGACATCGTCTTCATAAGGAATGTCGCGATTGTGACAAAATGATTTTAGGTATCCAACTAACTCATGAGCTGGAGGCGCTTGCAATTGAAAAATCAAACACCGCGAACGAATGGTGCCAGGTATCTTATGAAATTCTGTTGTCGCTAATACAAAAATAACATGAGGTGGTGGTTCTTCAAGATTTTTTAATAGCGCGTTAAAAGAATGCATTGAGAGCATATGGACTTCATCAATAAGATAAATCTTATACTTGCTCTCCAAAGGCAGCGTCATCGAGGAACTAATAATATCTCGAATTTCTTCTACTTTTGTTTTAGATGCTCCATCAATCTCTACAAGATCAGGATGTTGTCCTTTTTGAATGCGATCACAGATATCGCATAGCCCACAAGGGTCGTGCTTTAATTCGGCATGTGGACACAGTAAAGCCGCGGCAATTAAGCGAGCCAAAGAAGTCTTGCCCAAACCTCGAGATCCAGTTAATAAAAAGGTATGATGCTTCAATGGAAAAAGTATTTTCTTAAATCCATCAACAATATAATTGTGACCATGAATTTCATGAAAAGTTTTTGGACGCAATAACCTAGCAAGAGGAAGATGTTTCATAATGAGATAAGAAGGGATTAGTTCAGTTATTAAGCGTTGCACAACACACAGGGAGAACTTTCGTTGCTTCTTCTCAGACCTGGCGAGTTGAGCACTCCTTCTGTTGCCATGCAACTCTAGAATTCTAACGCATTAAAAAAAATTAAGCAACATGAACCTTACTTGTTAGGTATTTAATTAAATTGATTATAAAATTCATTGAGTTGTTTTTATTTTTTGCACAAAAAGTAACACGTCAATTCACTGTAAGTTACTTTGTCTCTAAGGTAATGTGCATAGAGTGCTCATCAATTCTCGCATATGCTAAAGAGAAATCTTTTTGATCATTACGCAAGATGCCATCATGATACTAAAAGTAAAAAGCTATATTTTTCATTAAACCGGCGGCAATACCCATCAATTTTGAAATCATAACAGGCATGTCTTGGCCTCCAAAATCGACAGCATGATCATGATGTTTTCTTTCATCGATAATCATTTGCTTTATAATTTCACAAGAACGCTGGTCATGCTGCAGTAAAGTTAATTGAGAGTTCAAATGCGCTTCTACCTGTTTTTCAGTTTCTTTTATAAAAGCCAAGTTCATTTTTGCATTCACTCGGCTTAAAAATCGAGCCATTAAATAACTACATGTATAAAAAAAGGGATTGAGCAATGATGGCTGTGTATTTAACTCTTTTAAACGTTGATGACACCAAACTAAATGATCATATTCTTCTTCTGCGGCATGCTGAAGCCAATTTTTCATTTTGACATCATGTCGATGATCATAATGTCCGTTATATAACGCTTGCGCACAAATCTCACCAGTATGATTAATACGCATTTGTCCTTTGGACTGCTGATATTGAACATCACTCCAATTTTTCTTTTCACAATGGCTTTTCGCTGGATTAGGTTGAACAGGCGCATGAGGTTCAACAAAAAACAATCTCAACATAGAGTCTATTTTTAAAATTTTTTTTTCTAAAAAAATGTTCATATAGATTTAAGGCCTCAAAACTTCCTTATACTTAATAATAAGCATTCTCATTTTATTTTGCGATGACAAATATTGTAGATATTTTTGGAGCACCAGCATTTGACCCTTTAAACAAACATATGCAAAAAGTCAATGAATGCGCATTAGAATTAAAAACATTCTTCTATTATGTTCTACAAAAAAATTGGGAAAAAGCAAAATCCTCACATGATCTGATCAATGCTGCTGAAGATCAAGCAGATCATTTAAAAGAAAAAATCAGAATGCATGTTCCTAAAACACTTTTTATGTCAATAGAGCGATCTTATATTCTTGATATCTTATCATTACAAGATAGAATTGCTAATAAGGCCAAAAATATTTCTGGATTAATCTACAGCAGAAAAATGTTCTTTCCGTCGCATATAGCAAATCTCTTTGAAAAACTGCTTCTACGCGCAATTGATGCGTCAAATAATTTACTGCTCATCAACTTTGAAATAAAAAAATTAATATCTTCTGGTTTCCGCTCCCATGAAGCTCGCAAAATAGAAAAAATGATTCACGATTTAGACAAAATAGAAAATGATACGGACAACTTTCAAATAGAACTAAGAGAAGCGCTTTTCCTGTTAGAAAAAGATATGTCTCCGATAGAGATCGTTTTTCTGTACAAAATGATTGATTGGTTTGGAGATTTAGCTGACCGCTCTCAGCGATGTGCTCATAGGGTGTTATTATTGATTGCAGACTGATCTTATCTTCTATTGATGAACCAAAAAAGCTGATTGCCCTCTAAATTTCAAACCTCAAGCATCATCTTGAAGAAATTTTGGGTAGAGTTTCTGCTCGATTTTGATCAATCAGTTAAGATTGACCTAAAAAGATGACTGCTTTAACAAGCATGATAAAAGATAAAATCAATACAATAAGCATGATTAGACCTACCGTGAAATAAATGAATGGGTTGCCCTTAGTAAAATCTTCTTTTCGCTTTTTATTCGACTGAATGCCAAACAATAACGCCAACATTGATTGAATGATATTGAAAATAAAAGACATCATTATTGATTAAGAGCTCTTTCATCTAATTATCGTTTTCTATTCTAAAATTGTAAAGAAGACTTCATAAATGGATTGATGCAAAATGGATATTTTAAATACAATTGAACACAAAATCATTGAATTAATAGATATTAATAGTCAACTGATTACAAGGATTGAAAAACTATTAATGGAGAACAAAGAAATACAACATCATAAAGAGCAACTTATTGAAGAAAATAATGAAATTCATCAAAGATTAGAAAAACTGCTTATGACTATTACGGAAGTAGAAGATGTTATTCATGAAGCATCGAAAGATTTCACTCCGATCGAACAACCTTTTTCTTTTTGAAAAAAGAAAAACCAGATCTACAATCAGATCTGGTTTCCCTAGAAAAAACAAGTAATGGGTAGAAATTACATCATACCACCCATGCCTCCCATGCCGCCCATACCGCCCATACCGGACATATCAGGAGCAGCTTCTTTCTCTTCTTTAGGGAGATCAACAATCATGCATTGAGTCGTAATCATCATCCCTGCACAACTTGCCGCATTCTGTAACGCTGTGCGAGTGACTTTAGTCGGATCAATAATACCAAGCTCTATCATGTCACCAAACTGTCCATTAGCCGCATTATACCCGTAGTTACCCTGCCCTTGAAGGACTTTGTGCACGATAATAGATGCTTCTTCGCCCGCATTATTAACGATTTGACGAAGTGGCTCTTGAATAGCACGCTTAACGATATCAATACCTACTTGCTGATCGGGATTAGCTCCTTTAAGATCTGCAAGAACATCAATCGCACGAAGAAGAGCCACTCCACCACCAGGCACAACTCCTTCTTCAACAGCAGCACGAGTTGCGTGTAATGCATCGTCAACACGTGCTTTTTTCTCTTTCATTTCAACTTCTGTAGCAGCACCGACTTTAATAACGGCAACACCACCAGCAAGTTTAGCAATGCGCTCTTGAATTTTTTCTTTATCGTAATCTGATGAGGCCTGGCTAAGCTCGTAACGTAATAAATCTGTTCTGGCTTTAATTTCATCAGCAATACCTGAACCATCAATAATCGTTGTATTGTCTTTAGTAACAACAACTCGTTTTGCCGTACCAAGATGTTCAATACCTGTTGATTCAAGAGATAGTCCTACTTCTTCAGCAATAACTTGACCACGAGTCAGTACTGCAATATCTTGCATCATTGCTTTACGACGATCGCCAAATCCTGGCGCTTTAACAGCACAAACTTTAACAACACCACGAATAGTATTAACGACTAAAGTTGCAAGAGCTTCGCCATCAACATCTTCTGCAATAATTAACAAACTACGACCTGATTTTGCAACGCCTTCTAAAGCCGGTAGTAATTCACGAATAGATGATACTTTTTTATCAACCAAAAGAATAAATGGATTATCTAATTCTGACGACATAGTTTGTTGATTGTTAACAAAATATGGGGATAAGTATCCTCTATCAAATTGCATACCCTCAACAACATCAAGCTCATCATTTAAACCATTACCATCTTCAACAGTAATAACACCTTCTTTGCCTACTTTTTCCATTGCTTGAGCAATAATCCCACCAATCATTTGATCAGAATTAGCAGAGATTGTTCCGACTTGAGCAATAGCTTTGGAATCAACACAAGGCACGGCCATTTCTTTTAATTTCTTGATAATTTTGTCAACAGCTAGATCAATGCCGCGTTTTAAATCCATAGGATTCATTCCTGCTGCAACTGCTTTATTCCCTTCAGAGAAAATAGCATAAGTTAGAACTGTAGCAGTTGTTGTGCCGTCACCAGCATCATCAGCTGTTTTAGACGCAACTTTTTTAACCAGTTCTGCAAAAATATTTTCCATTTTATTAGGTAAACTAATATTTTCTGCAACAGTAGCACCATCTTTAGTAATTAAAGGTTCACCAAAAGATTTTTCAATAATAACATTGCGTCCTCTTGGGCCTAATGTTGTTTTTACAGCTTTGTAGAGCTTTTCAACTCCGGATAAGCCTGCTTTACGGGCTTCAACATCAAAAGTAATTTGTTTAGCACTCATGTTTATATTCCTTAATATATTATAATGATCTCAGACTGAAATTAATTAAGCCTTTTGCACGCCAAGAACATCATCTTCGCGCATAAAAAGATACTCAACATCATTATGTTTGAATTTTGTACCTGCATATTGGCCAAAAAGGACTTTATCTCCAACCGCTACAGTTAAAGCAATGTGCTTGCCTTCAGCACTGACCTTTCCAGGGCCCGCCATAATAACAATGCCCCATTGCGGAGCTTCTTGAGCGCTGCCTGGAATAACAATTCCTGAAGCTGTAGTGTGTTGTAGCTCATCACGTTTGACGATAAGCCCATCTCGCAATGGTTTAATAGTACTAATATCTTTAGTCTTCATGATACTCTCCTTGGAATCGTTTTTATGAATCTTTAAAATTAAGATTTTGTAAACTCAAAGATGGTGATGATTATGAATTAATCAAGGGCTAAAATATTTTTTTCATAAGAATTTTATTTTTTTCATCTTTACAGGTTCATTTCATTAAAACGTTGTCGTGACCATCTGGCTAAGGAAGCATCAACTAAAATCGCTTTAGACATTCAGTCAGGCGTAGTAGAATAGTGGCTATCATATTGTACAAAAAAAGTATTAGTATGTGTGCAATAACAAGAAAATATGTTTTTTTAAACGAAGAATCAACAGATTGTTATTTTTAATCATAAGCTTATAATGAATTAACAAATCTTTAAAAGTATTAATAGAGTATTCTTGATTTGCGCAAATAATACTAGATAGATGAATTGGTGTGCATTCGAGACTTTACGTAAATGGGGGGTTATTATATGGATATAAAAAAAATAAAAAAACTTATTGACCTTTTAGAAAAATCTCAACTATCAGGGCTAGAAATAAAAGAGGGCGATATTGCTATTAAATTAACACGAGAACTTCACAGTCCAGCTCTCTCTATTCCTCATGAAAGGGAGTCGTTAGCTGTTTCATATCCTTATAACAAAACAGATCATCAAACAAGCCCTACAATTGAATTGACGCCAACTCTTGATACAAATCACTATGTATTATCGCCTATGGTTGGCACTTTCTATAGATCCACAACACCAGATAAAGCACCGTTAGTCGCCATAGGCGATCATGTCAAAATCGGTGATACTCTCTCTATTATTGAAGCTATGAAAATAATGAATTTTATTCAAGCTGATAAAACCGGCATCATTAAAGATATTCTTGTTAATAATGCTGAGGCGGTAGAATTCGAGCAACCTCTCTTTATAATTGAATAGTATAGGAATAGTGTTATGGCCTATAAAATATTAATTGCTAATCGCGGTGAAATAGCGCTGCGTATTCTTAGAACTTGTAAAGAATTAGGAATCAAAACTGTTATCGTTCATAGTACAGTTGATAGGCAATCTCTTCCTGTACGCCTGGCAGATGAACGCATTTGTATTGGTGGCCCCCAACCAACCCAAAGTTATCTCAATATTCCTGCCATTATAACTGCTGCTGAAATTTCTGGTGCGCATGCCATCCATCCTGGATATGGTTTTCTTTCAGAAAATCCTTCTTTTGCTGAGCAATTAGAACATACTGGATTTACTTTTATTGGTCCAAGCTCTCACCATATCAAAATCATGGGCGACAAAGTAGAAGCTATTAAATTCGTGAAACAATATGGTATTCCTTGTGTACCTGGTTCTGATGGCCCCATTCTCAATGAACAACAAGCTGTTAATGTTGCTGAATCTATTGGTTATCCTCTTATTATTAAAGCAGCTGGCGGTGGTGGTGGCCGTGGCATGCGGGTTGTTCATGACAACAAACAATTATTAGAAGGATTCTCTTTAACAAAAGCTGAAGCCAAAGCGGCATTTAATAATCCTTGCGTTTATTTTGAAAAATATCTTACACATCCTCGCCATATAGAATTTCAGATCTTAGGGGACGGGCAAGGACAAGCTGTTCATTTTGGTGCACGTGATTGTTCAATCCAACGCCGTCATCAGAAAATTATAGAAGAGGCTCAACCTATTGATATACCAAATGAAAAATTAATGGAGATGGGAGAAAAATGCGCGTCTTTATGCCGAGCTATGAACTATCGTGGCGCTGGTACTTTTGAGTTTCTGTATCAAGATGAAGAGTTTTATTTTATTGAAATGAATACACGCATTCAAGTAGAACATCCTGTTACTGAAATGATTACCGGAATTGATTTAATCAAACAACAAATATCGATTGCCTTTGGATCCAAGATCCAATTAGCACAAAAAGATATTTCTTTTCATGGACATGCTATTGAGTGTAGAATAAATGCCGAAGATCCTGAAACATATTTACCATCCCCAGGGATTGTTTCATTTTATCATCCTCCTGGTGGGCCCGGCGTTAGGATGGATACACATGTGTATTCAACATACTCTGTACCACCATATTACGACTCTATGATTGGCAAACTTATTGTCCATGGAGCCAATCGGTTAGAGGCCTTTAATAAATTATCCGTTGCTCTTGATGAAATAGTGATTGAGGGAATCAAAACAAATCTGCCATTGCATCGGCTGTTAGCAGCGGATCCTGATTTACGTGCAGGCAAACATTCTATTCATTTTTTACAGCAAAGGAGTGATAAAATAAGTTCATGAAATCATATAATATCATTGTTAAAATAACCGCAGAGCAAGTGGCTCAACTCGAAGAATTGGCCTGGGAAAATGAGGTGCATTGCATCACACATCAACCGCCAAGTATTGACGCTTGGCCTGGAGAAATTCATGAGCTACCGACTGATGGCGAAGTTGTTTCTGTCTTTTCATTTGAGACTGAAAAAGCAGCGTTATCTTTTCAAGCTATATTAAAAAAAACGGGGAAGTTGTCTACTGAATTGGAAATAGAAGAGATTTTACCTTGGATTGAGTACCATAAACCCTTTATGCAACCCATTCAGCTTGGCTATTTAACTATTTTACCGCAAGAACCCAGCGGACAATTAGCTGACAACACTCTTTACTTACCAGCAGGCCTGGCTTTTGGCACAGGGCAACATGCAACAACGCGTTCTTGTTTATTACTCATGCAAGAAATAGGTTGCCACCATCATGATATCATCGATTTTGGTTGTGGATCGGGTATTTTGGGATTAGCGGCTCTTATTCTGGGAGCAAGATCTGTGCAAGCGCATGACCATGATTCTCAAGCATTACAAGCAACAACCGCCCATGCTCACTCCCATGGACTCACTCAACAAGTTAAAGTCATACCCAATCCGAAAGATTTGAAAGACTGCTCGGTTTTGTGCGCAAACATTTTATTTGAGCCACTCATAACCTTAAGGGACGATTTTATCAAATATATTCGCCCTCATGGTTATGGGATATTTGCTGGCATCCTACAAACCCAAGCCAATGATTTTAAAAAATACTATCAAGATTCCTTTTATATTCTGCAAGAAATAACCGATGATGGTTGGACATCATTTTTACTGCAAAAACGACATTAATTTTTCTTTCGTCTTTTTTCATGGGCTGTGAGTTCCAGCCCTAACTCTTGCATTTTTTTTCTCAAAGTATTACGAGAAAGTCCTAATATATCAGCTGCCCAAGCCTGATTAAAACTACAACGCTGCAATGTGGCTTCTAAAATACCTTTTTCAACCTCCTCTAAAATAACTCTATAAATATTGAGTTTGACTAATTCATCATCATCAAAAGCACTTAAATAAGCTGCTGTAGCTGTGTACGTTGCATCGCGTAAACTCATTTGAAACCTCAAATTCAGGATTTTATTTGTGTTAGTTATTAAGAAAAAATAAAAAAATGGATTGATTGCCAAACAAAGCCATGATACTTTTAATGCGTATCTTTCCTTGAATCCTATACAATTCAAGAGCAAATTTTCTTTGATATCAGTTGAAATAGAGATATTTTGACTCACTCAAGACAACATCAAGCAATAAAATAACTTTTACCTTTTTTATTAAGAATAGCTATGTTTGATTTATATACCCAAGCATTAACTCTGCTTCAACGATGGCCAGGAATCGGTCCTTCAGCCTCTCACCGCTTATTAGAGTTTTTTTTACAAGATGCCCAAAAGAATAAAACGCTCCATAAACTTGGTAACTTAATGACAAGTTTCAAGCAATGTCAAAAATGTCATCTTTATCATGCTGTAACATCCGAATGCACAAACTGCCTACAGTCTAACACAACAACAATAATGATAATTACATCCCCCGTAGATTATTTTTTTTGCCAACAACATCATTTTTTTAAAAAACATCGTTTTTTTTGTTTAAATGGTTATGTTTCTCCTCATCAAGGCAAGACTCTCGATAATACAAATCTTAATGATATTATTGATCAACTTAAATACATCCCTCCTCAAAAACTCTATTTGCTTTTTAATCAGTCATTAGAAGCAAGAGCCACCACATGGCTGTTGCGAAAAAATATCAGCGAAATCCATCAAATTTATGAATGCGCTAGCTTATTGCGAGAAAAAGAAGCCCTGCACTACCTTACAAGTCATGATCGCGATCAATATATCGAATCACTATCAAATTTGATGAATCAGGCTTGAAAATTTGATAAGAGCCCTCATCTCTTAAGCATCAATCTCAATAAATTAATAAAAACAAGGGGCTTAATTTTATGGCTGAAACTCAAAATCTACATGAAACTTATCGTTTTCAAACTGAAGACAAACGTTTACTCGATCTTGTTATTAATTCTTTATATTCTGAAAAAGATATTTTTCTAAGAGAACTCGTCTCTAATGCCGCTGATGCCATTAGTAAAGCTAAATTTTTGGCACTCTCCGATCAAGCTTTTGAGAATCAAGAAGGTGGCTATAAAATAACTATCAAAATCGATCCAACCAATAAAGTATTAATGATTACTGATAATGGCGTTGGTATGTCGAAACAGGATCTTATTGATCATTTAGGAACGATTGCTCGCTCGGGAACTCATGAATTCCTAAAAAACATCGAACAGCCTCAAACTCAAGAACTAATTGGACAATTTGGTGTCGGGTTTTATTCTGTGTTTATGGTTGCCCACCACGTTGATGTTATTTCTAAAGCAGCTCATGAGACTCAAGCTTGGCAATTCTCTTCATCAGGTGAAGGCTCATTCACCGTTAATCCAGCAGATCATTTTGAACGTGGTACAACCATTATTGCTCATATGAAAGATGATGAATATTTACATCCGTTCAGAATTAAACACATTATTGAAAAATATTCAAAATACGCACCTATTTCAATTTATCTAGAGCACGAAGAAAAACAAGAGGGCTCTGATGAAAAAATCTGGACCACTGAATTATTAAATGAAACACAACCTCTTTGGTTAAATTCTAAAAATAATATCAGTGATGATCAATATAAAGAATTTTATCGTGAAGTTGGAAAAGACTATCGCGATCCTTTAACCTGGATTCATGGTAAAATCGAAGGTAATAATCAATACACTTATTTATTATACATACCAACTGAACTACCTTTTTATGCATCCTATCAAGAAACTCCAAAAGGCGTTAAATTATATGTTAAGCACATTTTTATCACCGATGACTCAACATTATTGATTCCTAGATATCTCTCTTTTATTTCAGGGATTGTCGACTTTCAAGATCTTCCACTCAATGTCTCCAGAGAGCTGTTACAAGAACATAAAAGTATTGAGCGTGCAAAAACAGCAATTACTAAAAAAATTCTTGCTCATTTACAGCATATCGCTCAAGAAAATAAAGCTCAATATGCTGATTTCTGGAAACATTTTGGTCAAATGTTTAAAATGTTCCCGGCTGAAGATCAGCATCATAAAGAAACTATTCTTCCTTTATTACGTTTTAGCTCAACAAACAATCCAGAAGAATTGACCAGCGTCGATGATTATATTGCTCGTATGCCTCAAGATCAAAAAGCAATTTATTATATTACCGCATCAACTTTAGATGCTGCCATCAACTCTCCGCATATGGATTATTTCAAAAAAAGTGGCTTTGAAGTGTTATTGTTACTTGATCGTGTTGATGAATCATTAATGAATTATTTAGGTTCATATAAAGATAAAGAATTTCAATCCATTACTCGAGCTGATTTAAAAGATTTAGCTACTGCTAAAAATGAAAAAGAAGATGAAGCTAATCAATCTTTTATCGGTATTTGCTCTCAACTTAAAGACTCTTTGGTTGGCAAGGTCAAAGAAGTCCGTGTTTCCTCACGCTTAGTTGATGCGCCATGCTGTTTAGTGGTTGATCATTCCTTCACTCTCCATATGCAACGTCTTCTTAAAGAGGCAGGTCAATCACTGCCTGAGAGCCTCCCGATTTTGGAGATTAATAAAGAACATGCGATCATTAAACAAATGCAATCCATGAACTCTTCTCATGCTCACCGCTGGGCGAACTTCCTCTATTCGTTAGCTATGTTAGCTGAAGGTGGTCAATTAAATGATCCAGCATCATTCTCTAAAGAGATTGGTATCCTTTTAAATCAGTCTCATTTAGCTGATCTTCAATAGTAAACTTTCATTATCCTGGGCCTTTTTTAAGGCCCAGGATAGCTACAGTCCTCGATCTCAACTATAACTGTTACTAGATTCTTAGCACACAGGAGAGAACCATTGAGCCTCTACGACTTGAAGTATTTAAAAACAGAACTTTATTCTTATCGTGCCTGTGAACGCTTTTTTCAAAGTCCTATTGATCTTGAGCCACTACAGTCACTCATCTTGCAAAAAGAGCGTGAAAATGAAGATGATGGCGATAATAGCGGCACTAGTAGTACTAAAAAATACACCGATTTTTTACTGCCATTACCAGAACATCTCCAACAAACAGAGATAGGTGTTCCCGATCCCTCTGTCATCGCTCAACGTCGCAAAGAAAGTGGTATTGATAATAAAATCAGTGAGCCTTCGAAAAAAGCGAGGAAAGAACTTAAAGCTCGTGCTGAACTAAAAAACAAGTTACAAATACGTCCTGGGCCTAGTAGAAAAATCAAAATAGCACCCAGACCTGGCGGTTTCACTCAAATTACCGATGGAGAATAATGATGTCTCTTTCTAAAGATATTCTCAATGGCGATCTGAAGGCTGTCAAACGTCGAGTGAGTTTAGGGGCATTAGTGAATGACTTCGATCCTTACGGCTACACCCCTTTGATTATCTCGCTCATGACCCAACAAACTGATATTTTTGATTATCTATTAAATCATGGAGCTGATGTGAATCGCCCTGATTTGTTTGGACAACCACCTCTGCATTGGGCCGTAAAATTAGAACAACCTGATTTATGTGCGCGACTTTTGAAAAAAGGCGCTTTTAGCAATACTCTTTCCAGCTACGGTGAACCTTTACTTGTCTATCCTTTATTAAAGAAAAACAGAGAACTGATTGATGTTCTTGAAAAATCAGGAACTCATCGCCTTTGTGCAGAAGATTATATTTTTACTAAATATATTGGCCATCATTTTGAACTGAAAGGATTTGGATGCTACAAAAACTATAATAATATTTTAAGTTTAGTTGATTATCAAGGTTTTAGGCTAGAGTTTTCATTACAACAACTTTATCGCCAATTTGAAAACTATCTAGCGCTTGAGCATAAACTTCCTGTTGATCATCAGAAAGATTATTTAGATATTCTTGAAAGAGCCATTAAACTTCGTTCTATTAAAAAAGTCTTTCCCACTCAACAAGAGCAAGAATGTGCACATTATTTAAAAAAAATGAATTTAATTCCTATGGCTTTTGACGGCCATGCAGTCTCGTTAGTGTATACCGATCATTTTGTAGCTCTATGCGATCGTGCCCAACATCGCTCTAAAACAGTCATGTTCTTTAAATTACCCGATAAAATAAATTTTGAGACTGCAACTTATTTTCTTTATGGTAAAAAAAGTCAACTCTACTGGCAAGAACTTCCTGAATCTATGGGTTGGGAGCTTATTGACTCCTTACCTGTGAGTCATCAAAAAGTTGGTAACTGCTCCTGGGCTAATATCGAAACAGCTCCAGTATTAATTGCAGGCTTGATGCAATTAGAGCAGAAAAAAAAGCTTGACTCAAAAATACTCATGTCATTTTTTGATAGATGGATTGATTGGTCACAATCATTTTTATTAAAACAAGCGGCTCTTCGGATTCAACAATTGCAAGGTGATCGTCGTTTTTCTTTAGCTTTAACCTTACTGAATGTTATACTCCAACATGGTGAAAACAAAACAATCCATGATTCATTATCGTTTTTACTAAAAAAAGAGTTTTATCAAAAAGAATTCAAAGATATATTAAAACAACACATCATAAAT